>DASVQQ010000011.1:300000-502392 GCA_036389035.1 Jatrophihabitans sp. | reverse complement strand
CCGGCTGGCCGGTGGAGTTGTCGATCACTCCGGCCGAGGCCGACCACGGTGCTGCGGAGCCGGTCTCAAAGCCGGGGTTGCCCAGCTTCTGCCCGGGGGCTGTGCAGCCCCCGCCGGTGCCGCTGATCGTCCAGGTGAACGCCGCGCTGCCACTGGCGCTGGCGGCGTCGGTGGCGGTCACGTTGACGTTATAGGTGCCCGCGGTCGTCGGAGTGCCCGAGATCAACCCGGTGGAGGCGTTGATCGACAGGCCGGCCGGCAGGCCGGACGCCGTCCAGGAGTACGGAGCGGTGCCGCCACTGGCCGTCATCTGCTGGCTGGTAGCGGTGCCCACCGTGCCGGACTTGGCACCCGGGTTGGCCACCGTCACACCACCGGTGGTGGAACAGGTCGGGTCGGCGGTCTGTGCGGGAACGCTGACGGCGTCCCAGGCTGCCTTGACCTTGTTGAAGTTGGTGCAGTTGCCGGGGGTGAGGTTCTTGGCGGCGTTCAGGGTCTGGGTGCGGTACCTGAAGTACGTCATGCCCGAGGTCTTGGCCAGCATGGCGTTGTAGAAGATCTTGGCGGAGGTCTGGATGCCGATGCCGACCAGGCCGGTGGAGCCGTTGCAGGTGGTGCTGGTGGGCTGGCCGTTGGTGGGGTTGGTGCCTTCGGCGAGCAGGTAGAACCAGTGGTTGCCCGGACCGGCCGCGGCATGGGTCGCGGTGGTGGGAATCGAGCTGGAGTAGCAGTTCGGGTGACCGGCCAGCGACGGGTTGTACATGTAGCGGATCGGCCCGTTGCCGACCAGGTTGACCTCTTCGCCGATGGTGTAGTCCGGCGGGTCATAGGCGGCGGCCTGGTTGGAGTACCACTCGGTCGTCGTTCCCAGGACGTCGGCGGTGAACTCGGCGACCGCGGAGGAGCCGATGCCGCCGGGGGTGTTGGCGTCGATACCGTGGCCGTATTCGTGGCCGACCACGTCTATGGCCGAGATCCACTCGCCGGCGTTGTTCTTGCCGATCGCGACCTTGGTGCCGTCCCAGAATGCGTTGGTGTCATTGAGGCCCACGTGGACGGGGAACCCGCCGCCGGTGCCGTTGATGCCGTTACGGCCGAGCCAGCTGGCCAGCATCTTCCACTGGGTCTGGACGCCGAACAGGCTGTCCACGCAGCCGGTCTCGATGTTGGTGCCGACGCCGTTGCCCCACACGTCATCGGAGCCCGAGAGCACCGCTCCGCCGCTGTAGTTGCGGCAGGAGATGCCCGGACGGATCGGGTCGGTCATCGTCCAGGTGGTGGTGGTGGGGTGGCTGGTGTCGATGGTCAGCGGGTTCGGGCCGTTCCACTTGCCGGTGCCGGTGCCGTGGCTGACCTCGTCGTAGGAGTAGGCCAGCGCGCCGGTCCTGGCGTCGGTGAACACGTGCAGCTTGCTGGGCTCGGCGCCGGTGTGGCTGGCGACCACGGTCTCGTAGGCCAGCCGCGGCGTGCCGAGGGCGAGCACGACCTGGCGGGTGCCGGTGACCGAGTCGATGACCTTGCCCTTGGCGTGGGCCCGGGCGGCGGCCGCGGCCTGGGCAGGAGTGCGGGCGGCGCTGGTGGCCACGTTGATGGCCCTTTCCTGGGCCACCGAGGTGGACAGCACCTTGCCGGTGGCGTCGGTGACCACCACGAAGTCGCCGCCGACTACCGGCAGGCCCTTGTAGGTGCGGTCATAGGGCACGTACTGCAACCCCTCCGGCGTGGAGACCACCTCGCGGGCGATGAACGCGTCGTGGTTGCTGACGTGCAGGGCGGCTGCCTTGGAGGCAACCAGCCGGGCCGCGGACGCCGCGGCCAGCGCGCTCGGCGACGCCTTGGGGCCGGGCGCGGCGGTAGCCGAGCTGCTGGTGAGCGCGACGCCGGTGACGGCCATGGCCGCCAAACCCGTGAGGGCGGCAATCGCAGTGGAGCGACGAGGTCGCTGGGCAAGAACCATTGGGTGGGTTCCTTCAGGGGTCGGTGAAGCAGGGGAGTGATGGGGATGGACGGGGCACGGCTATGGATCGTTCACAGCGACCTTGCAGGCGCGCGCCCACCCCGACTCTGCTGACGGATGAGGGCCCCCCGCGCGTAACTACTGCCCGTAGCGGACGTTATCGAGGTTTGCAGACAATTTCAATGGAAATTCTTATATTTCAAACAATGGGACGAAAGGGGCTGCCGGGGCTGATGGGACCATGTGTGCAGGCCCCTATGACGGCGCTGCCGCCGACGGCCCGGCGGCGGGCCGTCGGGGGTACTAGTCCTATCGTCTGATGGCGGGCGTACCGGGTCGGGGAGGAGAACTGTTAGTGACAGTTCCAGTAGCCACTTGGAGATCGACATGAACCGGGTGTTCCTTCTAACCGCAGCAGCTCTCACCGCTGTCGGACTCGCGGCCGCTCCCGCCGTGGCCGGCCTGGTCAACAACCCGTCGTTCAGCCAGCAGTTGCCGGTGCGCGCTCCCAGCGGCGCCCAGACGGTCGAGGTCGGCGACAACGCCTCCCTGACGGTGCGCCCGAGCGCGACCCCGTCCGCCAGCCCGAGCGAGAGCCCGTCCGATGACCGGAGCCGGTCCGCCGAGCCGAGCCGGTCCGCCGAGCCGAGCCGGTCCAGGACGCCGGAGCCCGGTGATGACAACGGTGGTGACCGCAGCAGAAGCGCCAGTTCCGGACCCAGCGATGACGATGACCGCAGCAGCAGCGCGAGCTCCGGAACCGATGACAACGGTGGTGACCGCGACGACAACTCCGGCAGTGGCTCGGACAACTCCGGCAGTGGCTCGGACAACTCCGGCAGCGGTTCCGGCGACGACGACGATTAAGGTAGTGGCGCGCCAAATCAGGCAGTGGCTCGGGCAGCGATGACGACTGAGAAGGACCGGCGTAAGCAGTGACGGCCCAGAACGACGGCGGCGCCGTAGCGGTCCCCGCGACCGTTACGGCGCCACTGCCTGCGCTGCCGACGCCGGATACCGGACCGGGCGGGGGGCCGGACGCCGGACCGGGTCGGTGGCGGACCCTGGTGTCACCGCAAGCCAGCGCTCCACGGCCGGCCTCGGTCCGGCGGATCCTGACCCAGGTGGCGGCCTCGGTGGCGCTGGCGTTCACCGTGGTGGCGGCCAGCGGCATCCTGATGTTCCAGCAGATCGCCAAGCAGGAAGCCGTCCACCGGGTGGCCGAGGTGACCGACGTCCTCGCCGAGAGCCTGGTGCAGCCGGCACTCACCGACGCGATGGCCAACGACCCGGCAGCGGCCACGGCAGGGCTGGACTCGGTGATGCGCAACCAGATCCTCACCACCCAGGTGGTACGGGTGAAGCTGTGGAACCCGCAGGGGCTGGTGCTCTACTCCGACGAGCGGCGCCTGATCGGCCAGCGCTTCGCCCTGGACGCCGATGCCCGGGACGCGCTGACCGCTCCGCGCACCCAAGCCGGTATCACCGACCTGGACCGGCCGGAGAACGGGCTGGAGTCAGCGCCCGGCAAGTTGCTGGAGGTCTACCGCCCGGTCTGGACGCCCAATGGCCAGCCGCTGCTGTTCGAAGCCTACTTTCGCTATGACCTGGTCTCCCAGCGCAGCGATGAGCTCTGGCGGGGCTTCTCCGGCGTGATGCTGAGCACCCTGGCGGCGGTGCTGGTGTTGCTGGCTCCGCTGCTGTGGCTGTTCTACCGGCGGGCCCGCTCGGCGCAGCTGCAGCGCGAGCAGTTGATGCGCCGGGCGCTGGATGCCTCCACCGAGGAACGGCGGCGGATCGCGGCGACCCTGCACGACGGCGTGGTGCAACAGCTGGCGGGCGCGGCCTTCTTGGTCGGCAGTGAGGTCGAGCGGGCCAACACCCAGGGTGAGCAGGCCCGGGCGGAGCGGCTGGCCGAGGCGGCCGCGTCGGTCCGTGACGGGGTGGCCGGCATGCGGTCGTTGCTGGTCGACATCTACCCGCCGAGCCTGACCGTCGGGGGGCTGGCCGCGGCGCTGGCAGACCTGGTCAGGACGCAGTCGGGCTCGGCCGCTCGGATCCACCTGGAGGTCGATCCGGCAGCCGAGGCGGCGCTGGACGCCGAGCAGCAGCAGGCGGTGTTCCGGGTCGCCCAGGAATGCCTGCGCAACGCGGTGCGGCACGCCGGGGCCGGCAACATCTGGATCGAGCTGAGCCAGCAGCCCAAGGACGTCCGGCTGGAAGTGGCCGATGACGGTCGCGGCCTGGAGCCCGAGCGCGTTGAGCAGGCCGCGGCCGGCGGGCACCTGGGCCTGCGGTTGATCACCGACGTCGCGGTCGCGGCCGGCGCCCGGCTGTCGGTGGCCAGCAGCTCCACCGGCACCCGGTTCCGCCTGGAGGTTCCCAGATGATCAGGGTGCTGCTGGCCGATGACCACCGGCTGGTGCGGGCCGGACTCGCCGGGCTGTTGAGCACCGCCGCCGACATCGAGGTGGTCGGCGAGGCGGCCGACGGCCGGCAAGCGGTGGACCTCAGCGTCACGGCACGTCCGGATGTGATCCTGATGGACCTGTCGATGCCGGTGCTCGACGGGATCGAGGCCACCCGGTTGATCCTCGATCACGCCCCGTCGACCCGGGTGATAGCGCTGACCTCGTTCGCCGACAAGGACAAGGTCAGCGACATGCTGGCCAGCGGGGCCGTCGGATACCTGCTCAAGGACAGCGAGCCGGCCGAGCTGCTGGCGGCGGTGCGCTCGGCCAGCGCCGGCGGCGCGCCGCTGGATCCCCGGGTGGCGATCACCCTGCTGCCCAACAGGCAACCCACCTCCGTCGTCGAGCAGTTGAGCAGCCGCGAGCGCGAGGTGCTGGCACTGGCCACCCAGGGCCTGGCGAACAAGCAGATCGGTCGGACGCTGGGCATCGCCGAGCGAACCGTCAAGGTTCACCTGGGCAATGTCTTTCGCACGATCGGTGTCAGCGATCGGACGTCAGCCGCCGTCTGGGCCCGTGACCACCTGCCCGAAGCGCGCGACCGGGGCGACGGCAGCCCCGGTTTCTAGGCCGCGCCGCCTACCCGCCGCGTCAGGACCTGGATTTGGCGGTGGACTTCCGGTTCGCCTTCTTGAGCGCTTCGACCAGTTCTGACTTGGTCATTCGCGATCGGCCTGGCACGTCGAGCCGCTTGGCCAGCTCCATTAGATGTGCCTTGCTGGCGTTGGCGTCCACCCCCTCGGCGGTCTCACCACCGCGCCGGGCGCGCGCGCCGCGCCGCGCGGAGTGCTCGTCAGAGGGGCCTTTCTTGCCGTCCTCCTTGGGCTCCCAGTGATCGCCGACCTTCTCGAAGGAGTGCTTGAGCGAGGAGAAGGCGGTGCGGTGCGCCCGCTCGCCCTCGCCGTAGCTCTCCACCGCCGAGTCGTGCGTCTTGGACCAGGTCTCCTGCGCCTTCTTCGGCGATCGCTTCAGCGTCGAGGGCAGTTCTTCCTTGGCAGGCATAACTTTCCTTCACTGGTTGGAGTCGGTTACCGGATGCTTGGGAGAAGGTGCGGCTCAGATCGGGGGCGCGGCTCAGGTCGGCGTCGAGGCATCGGTGTAGCGCAGCAGCGCGGCGATGCCCTGCTGCACGTACTGGTGACCGCCCGGGGTGATGACCAGGCCGGCGCCACTGCCCGCCAGCGCCCTGACCAGCGCGGCGTCCAGCCGGTCGTGCTGGATGTCGGTGATACCGAGGTCGCTGAGCTCGGCGTCGGTCTCGGCCAGCAGCAGCGGGTCGGGCCCGATCGAGGCGGTGGCGGTCGAGGACGGGTCATCGGAGAGCACCAGGGTGTCGACCTGGGCCTTGCGAAGCGCGTCCAGCACGGCCGAGATGCCGGTGACCGCGTAGTCGTGCCTGCCCACGGCCTGCTGCAACCGAGCCAGGATGTCGCGCCGTTCGGCCCAGATGTAGTGCAGCAGCGCGGAGTGCACGGCCTCGTCCAGCGCCTCGCGCGAGGCCCCCTCGGCCCGCGTGCCGTGCTCGAGCTGGTCGACTTTCACCCGCTGCGGCAGCACCTTGGACAGCTCGTCGTTCACCAGGTGGCGGGCCCGGACGTCCCCGGCCAGCAGCACCACCTGCACCTCGGGCGGCAACTGGTGGTTGATGGCCTGGGCCACCTCCTTGCTGTTGGTCTCCCAGGCGTTCTCGACCCGGTTCTGGAAAGCGCGCTCGTTCCAGACGTCGCGGCCGGTCTTGCGCAGCGGGTACTCCGCGCCGCCCTCGACGGAGGACTGCTGGCTGTGAATGTCGTCCAGGACGGTGTAGACGTCGGCGCCGGTCCGGTCGATCAGCACGATCAGGTGCGGGATCTGGGTGGACCGGTGGGCCAGGTAGGGCAGCACGTGGGGCAGCGGTGACCAGCGCCCGAGCTCGCGCAGCGGCGGCTGGCGGGTGATCTCGTCGACCAGCACCCCACCGCCGGCGGCCACGATGAACTGCCCGTGCCGGCCGGCCACCTCCAGATGCGCGCCGGCCACCTCGTCGATGGCTTCCAGCGTCTTGTCGTCGGCGCCGGCCTCGGCCAGTTGCGCGCGCATGCCCCGCCAGCGGAGCTCGACTTCGGTGTCGCCGGACTCGCTGGCCCGGGTGGCGTCCAGGTAGACCGAGGCGAACGGGCCTTGGTGGCTGTACAGGGCGGAGATCGGGTCTGGAATCTGCATGGCGGTATGCGTACCTCGTTAGACACGAGCAACCGGGCACGCTGTCGGCTCCGGGTCGAGGCGAACCTCGACGTAGGTGTCGATACTACGTCTGCCGGTTGCGAGCGTGCTCGGCGGAGCGGTCTTGAGGCGTGGTCAGGACTCGGTGTAGCTGACGATCCCCAGGCACATCTCATCGGATGACCCCTCGCCCCACACCACGTAGCGCGGCGGCAACTTGTCCAGGGCAGGAAGCTTCTGGCGCAGGGTGGCGTCGTGGGTACAGGTCACCCGCAGCCGGTCCCCGGCACGCACCGTGAGCGTCTCGGGCAGCACGGTGGCGCGCTGGTCGTCGAAGTCCCAGACCTTGACGTCGAGCAGTCGCCGGCTCGTCCCGTCCTGCCGTTGCAGGTCGATCCGGATCGACCTGCCGAGCAGGTGCATGTGCCCGGCGGTGGCCCTGAGGTCCATCGTCTTGGTGACCGGGCGTCCGCAGCTCTGGGTGGGACCGGCCTTGGGGGCGGTGAGCGAGCCGTCGCACAGCAGTTGCAACCCGGCCACCACCCGGCCCGAGTTCACTCCGAACCGGCGCATCACATCGATCACCGAGGCGTCGCGGTCGCACAGCGCTCCGGTCTCGTTGGCCGGGCAGGGCAACTCGACGGGCGCCGGCAGCAGCATGGTCTGCAGCGGCTGCAGCCGCGCGCCGCGGGGGGCGACCCGCAACTTGACGGTGGTGTTGTCGGCGCCGTCGCCGTTGAGCAGGTTGTAGTGCATCTGCAGGATCACCCGGGTGCCGGCCCTGGTGCGCTGGCCGGTGCCGGCGGCGAAGCGTTGCTCACCGCCCGAAGTCGCCCAGGCGGCCACCCAGGGCGCGGAGTTGAGCCCGCCCAGGTCAGCGCCGTTGCCGGGCAGGCCCGGCCCGCCGAAACAGGACCAGCCCAGCCGCGGGTCACTGGCGTCCTTGGCCTTGGCCGCGCCCAGCTGCTCCGGGTCGACCCGGTAGAGGATGGCGTGGTGCACCAGGTTGGGGTTGCCCGGCTGCAGCACCACCCCGGACAGGAACGAGTCGGCGGCGATCTTGGGGTCCAGCAGGATGCAGCGGTAGTCGTCGGTGCCGCCGGCCTCGGCCTGCGGGCGGTAGGCGCCACCGGGCATCGGCAGCGTGATCCAGCGCTCGCCCGGGCGCAGGGCCGCGATCGACACCGCGGTCGGCGTGCTGGAGTGCGGATGCGCCGATCGGGACGTCGAGGTGCCCGCGGTGGAGCCGGTAGGCCGGTCCGACATCGACGGATTGCCGCCCGCCGGGTCGGTGGCAGACGGCGCGGAGGTGCAGCCGGCGATCAGTGAGCCGACGGCGAGCGCGACGGTGACTGCCCGGCCCAGGCGAGAAGTTCCAGGCACCGTTACATTCTGCCCGGTTCGGCCTCCGCCGCGCAGCCGGGTTGATCACATCGCCGCGGCGGGAGTCACCACCTCCTTGCCGAGCAGTTCCAGCCGCTCGGTCTGGAAGACCTGCGGCACCCAGCCGTGCGCGTGGCTGACGCCGAGAGCGGCCAGGTCCCGCAGTTGCGCGAGCAGGTCGTCGATCTTCTCGCCATGCTCGCCCGGGTCCAGTTGGACCAGCACGGTCTTCTCGATCTCGTCGTAGTCGCGGCCCTCGGCCTCGCAGTGCCCGCGCAGGATCTCCAGCTTGCGCTCGAGGTCCGGGCCGGCGAACAGGTTGCAGGCCTGGGCGTAGCGGGCCACCAGGCGCAGGGTCTTCTTCTCCCCGCCGCCGCCGATCAGGATCGGCGGCCGACGGATCGGCTGCGGCACGTTGAGGGTGCGGGCGAGCTGGTAGTGCGTGCCCTGATAGGGGCCATCGTTCTCGCTCCACATCTGGAGGCAGATCCGCAGGGTCTCCTCCAGCCGCTCGAACCGCTCGGCGGTGCTCGGGAACGGCAGCCCCAGCCCGGCTGCCTCCTCACCGTTCCAGGCGGCGCCGATGCCCAGCCAGGCCCGGCCCTTGGACAGCACGTCCAAAGTGCTCACCAGCTTGGCGAGCATTCCGGGCTCCCGGTAGCTGACGGCCGTCACCCAGGCCAGCAGCTCCACCCGTGACGTGCGCGCCGCGAGGTAGCCGAGCGTGGTGTAGGCCTCGAGCATCTCGTGCTCGGGCGGGCCCAGCACGCCGATCTGCCAGACGTGGTCCATGACGCTGACCCGCGCGAAGCCGGCTTCCTCAGCCGCCACGGCCACTCTGGTCAGGTCATCGGCCAGTCCGGCCGGCCCGCTCGGATAGGTGAAATCCGCGATGTGCAGCCCGATCTTCACGTTGCTCCCCTTCCCGCGCAGAGCACCGGCGCGAGCTGACCGTCCTCGGCTTCGACCCACCGACCCTAGGGCGGTTGCCGCCGGGGGTAAAGGAGCGCTCCGGCAGGAAGGCACAGAGCGAGAGGCGCTACCGAGTTCTCCGTGTGAGGCTTGGCCATCCTGTCCGCCTGTAGCAATCGTGCTCACTCGCCACCGGACGTGGCCGCCGGAGTCGTGGCCGTTTACTCGAAGGCCTAAGGAGAAGCGCGTTGGTGAACCCCGTCTCGGAGTGGCTGGTCGAGAGCGAGTCGACCATCGCCAACCCCGAACTCTTCGGACACAAGTTCACCCGGCAGGCGTCCCTGGAGCAGGCGGGCTTTCCGATTCCGCGGCTGGCCTGCGTGCCGGCGACCGTGTTCGACTACGCGGTCGGGCCCGAGGTCCGCGCCTCGATGGCGACCCCGCTGGAGGCGTCTGACCGCGCCCAGGCGCTGCGGCGTCGGGTGCGGGAGCTGGGCGTGCCGCCGGCGTTGCGCGCGAAGCTGGACAGTTGCTTCGACGAGATCGCCGGGCCGGACGGGCTGGTCGCCGTCCGGGCCTGCGTGGTGCCCAAGGTCGGGAACTCGGAATCGGGTGAGGACTCGGCGGCCGACCCGTTCGCGGGCCTGTCCGACAGCTTTCTCTACGTCCGCCGTGCCGAACTGGCCGACCGGGTCGCGGCCTGCTGGGCTTCGGCGTTCAATCCCGAGGCGGTGCTGTACCGGGCGCACCGGGGGATGGACCCGTTCGCGACCCGGGTGGCGGTGGGCGTCCAGCGGATGGTGATGGGCGTCCGGTCCTTCGTCGCGTTCACCCGCAACCCGCTGGACGGCGCGGCGCAGTGCGTGATCGCGGCGGCGTACGGAATCGGCGAAGGGGTGGTGCAGGAGAAGGCCGACGTCGACCACTTCTTCGTCGACCAGGCGAGCGGGCAGATCCAGGCGCGCGTCGAGCTGAAGTCGCGGGCGGTCGGTTGGGATCCGGCCCGGCCCGACCAGGGCCCGGTCGCCGTCGCGGTCGAGCCGGGGTTGGCCGCGCTGCCGGTGCTGGCCGATGCCGAGCTGCACGAGATCACCGCCCTGGCCGCTCGGGTAGAGCAGCACTTCGGCGCCCCGCAGGACATTGAGGGAACCATCACCGCCGACGGCCGGATCCACCTGGTGCAGGCCCGTCCGATCACCGCTCCGGCGGCTGCCCAGCCGGCGGCTCCGATGCCGAGCCAGGCGCCGGCGATCCTGTGGGACAACAACAACATCACCGAGAGCTTTCCCGGGGTGAGCTGCGCGCTGACCTACTCGGTGGGCCGCGAGCTGTTCGAAGTGGGCTTCACCGACCTGTACCGGCGGATGGGCGTACCCGCCCGGGTGATCGCGCGCAACCGGCCGCGGCTGCGGCAGATGGTGGGATACCTCGACGGCCACGTCTATTACGCGATCGACAACTGGTACCAGCTGCACGCCATGATGCGGTGTTTCCGGCCGCTGTGGTCGACCTGGGAGCAAGCGCTGGGCCTGACCGCGGCAGAGCCCGTCGCCGTAAGGCCGAACGCGATCAGCAAGGCGCTCGACCTGGCCGAGATCGCGCTCCGGCTGACCGCCCATCCCCGGCGGGTGCGAGAGTTCCTGGACTGGTGGGACAGCTACCACGCCCGGCTGGACGTGTCGGAGCTGAGCCCGTCCGAGGTGGTGGCGGCCTACCGGGAGCTGTGGCGGCAGGTCAGTGACCGCTGGGGCGTCACGCTGGTCAACGGGGTGTTCCTGTTCACCGCCAACTGGGCGGTGAACGGACTGCTGCGGCGCTGGGCGTCGACGGCTGACCGCAGCGTGCTCAACGGCATGCTGAGCGGCGGTCGGCTGAACCGGTCGGCCCAGGCCCTGCACTCGGTGGTGGCGCTGGCCTCCCAGGCCGGCGAGTCCGCCGCGCTGCGGCAGGCGCTGCTGTCCGACGCCGATCCCCGGCGACTGTGGAACGAGCTCATCGGGGGCAGCCACGGCCAGGAGTTCGCCTCGGCGCTGAGCGAGCACGTGCGCCGTTACGGCGACCGTGGCCTGCAGGACCTCAAGCTGGAGGCGATCACCCCGCGCGCCGAGCCGTGGACGGTGCTGCCCGCGGTGCGCGCCTACCTGCGGCAGGGCAAGACCGTGCGGGACAGCCTGGCGATGGGGCAGAAGGTTCGTCGCCAGGCCCGCCGGGAGCTGCGCCGGCACTGCCCCAACCCAGCCGAACGGGCAGTGCTGGCAGGGCTGTTCAGCGCCATGCGGACCCTGCTGCAGGTCCGCGAGGACACCCGGTTCTGCCGGAGCCAGCTGTTCGGCGACCTGCGCGCGTTGCTGCTGCGCCAGGGCGAGCACCTGGTGGCGGCCGGCCTGCTGGACGAGCCGAGAGACGTCCTGGACCTCACCGTCGAGGAGGTTCTGGGCGCGTTCGACGGCACCGTCGCCGGTGCGGACCTGCGGGGACTGGCGGCCGTCCGGGCGGCGGAGCGGGCCGGCTGGATAGCGGCTGAGCGCACTTTTCCCGCGCGGCTGGGGACCGATCCCGACGAGCCCCTGACGCTCGCTCTGGCCGCCTTGGGCCAGCAGTTGCCGGCTGCCGGCGGAACCGACCGATCCGATGTCCTGGTCGGCCTGGCCTCCAGCGCCGGCACGGTCCGCGGCCGGGCGATGGTGGTGCTGGATCCGACGGTCACCGCCGATGAGACCCGTGACCGCATCCTGGTGGCTCGCGAGACCGATCCCGGCTGGCTGTTCCTGATGATGTCGGCCAAGGCCCTGGTGGTCGAACGGGGCACGCTCCTTTCGCATACCGCGATCACCGGCCGGCTGCTGGGCATTCCCACCGTGGTGGCGGTCCCCGAGGCCACCACGCGCATTCGGAACGGCAGCCTCATCGAGGTCGACGGGGCCGCCGGCACCGTCCGCATCCTGGACACCGAGTCGTGATCAGCAGGTGGGGCCGCTATATCGGCGCCGCCTACCGGCCGTCGGTGCAGCTGCCGTACACGGTCTCCTGGGCGCTCGGGCTCACCGCCCTGTTCGCCTGCGGAACCGGCGCGGTCCGCAGCTGGCGTCCCGATGCCGAGCTGCTGATCACGGCAGTGACGCTGGTGGTCACCATGCTGCTGATCCGGGCGCTGGACGACGTCAGGGATCTGGACTACGACCGCAGGGTCAATCCCGACCGGCCGCTGCCCAGTGGCATGGTCTCCGAGCGCGACCTGGTGAGCCTGGTCGCGCTCGGCAGCGCCTTGCTGCTGCTGCTCAACGCCGGTCGTGGGGTGGCCCTGGCGATGCTGGCCGGGCAGATGGCCTACACCATCGTGGTGGTCGCCCTGGAGCGGCTGGCCGGCTGGCCGCACCGGGACCAGCTGGCGTTGCAGCTGGCGGTGAACCTGCCGATCCTGGCGATGCTGAGCCTCTACGTCTACTTCGGCTTCCTGCGTGCCGAGGACCTGCGCCCCACCGCCGCCGGGCTGATCACCGTGCTGGCGGTCACGGTGAGCGCGCTGTGCGTGGAACTGGGCCGCAAGGCGACCCGGCAGCCGCGGCCGGGGGAGCGCAGCTACGTCACCGTGCTCGGCCCGTCCGGCACCTCGCTGGCCGCCTTCGGCGCGGCGGTGACGGCCACCGCTGCCGTGCTGGTGATCCTCACCCCCTGGCATTCGGGGGCCGGCTGGGGATGGTTGGTGCTGGCTCCGCTGGCCCTGCCGGCGCTGGCCGTGGCGAAGTTCGCCGCCGGAGCCCCGCACTGGCCGATTCCCCACACCGTGGCATACATCCCCGCTATGTATACGAGCTTCTTCGCCGTGGGCTGGTTGACCAAAGGAACTCTTCGATGACCCCGTTCTGGACGCTGCTCGGACCCGATTTCGCCGGCAAGTCGACCGCGCTGGCCCGGCTGCGCGACGAGCACGGCTGGCAGGTGGTGTCCCACGACGACCGCTTCCTGCGCGACTACCCGCTGGTGGCCCTGCTGCGCGGCTGCTGGATCGACGACGCGCTGGTGTGGGCCGGCAAGCGCTACACCGTCGAACTGGTGATCTCGGTGATGCACTCGGTGATCCTGCACCAGCGCGACGAGCTGGCCCGCCAGACCGGCCCGGGGCCGGTCATCATCGACTCGTTCTTCTACAAGGTGCTTGCCGCGTGTGACCTGCTCGGCGTCTCGCACGAGCCCACCTTCGACTACTGGCGGTCCTTCCCCCAGCCTGAGGGCGTGGTGTACCTCGACGTGCCCGCCGAGGTCACCTGGGAGCGCGCCGGACGGGGGGTCAAGGCCAGCGCCTTCGAGCATTACGGCCCGGTGGTCTCCCGGGACGGCTTCCTCCGGATGCAGAGCGATCTGCGGGCCCGGATGCTGGCCGAGATCAAAGGGCTGCCGCTGACCATCGTCGACGGAACCGCCTCGCCGGACTCGGTGCTGGCCAAGATCGTGTCAGCGGTGGGGGAGGCGGCGTGTTGAGCACCGTGTCGCCGGAGCAGTCCCAGTCCCAGTCTCAGTCGCGGTTGGCGGAGCTGCTCGCCGAACGGGTCAGCGCGGTGACGGCCCAGCCGGCGGCGGGCGAGGCGGACGCCACCGTGCTGGTGCTGCTGCGCTCGGTGCGGCTGGGCGACCTGGTGCACGGGGCGCGGCAGTTCGCCGCCGCGCTGGAGCCGGCCGAGGCAGTGGCCTGGCTGCGGTCCTGGACGCGGACCCGGTTCCTGTTCGGCAATCCCGCCAATCTCACGGTGCAGAACCAGGCCCGGGTGGTGTCGCCGGCCGCGACGGCTGCCTGGCTGGGGCCGTTTCCGAACAGTCACCGGCCCGGCCTGAGCCGGCTGCTCAAGCCGGTGACCGGGCAGCTGCCGGAGCTGCCCGGCGACCTTGACCTGCCGGGCGAGCCGGCCCTGCCGGGTGAGCCGGATCTGGCGGGCGAGCCGGATCTGCCAGGCGCCGGTCCGCGGCGGGTCCTGCAGGTCGCCGTGGCCGGGCTCAGCCTGGCCGACTACCTCATCCACCTGCACCACACCCTGGCCGAGGCGGTGCTGCTCGGACGGCTGGGCGCTGGCGAGTCGTTGCGGCTGAGCCACCGGCCGACGCTGGCGATCGATCCGACCGGTGACCCACCGGCCTATGCCCGGGTGCTGCCCGAGCGCGGCAACACCGACCGGCTGCACCTGCACACCTTGCTGTCCGCCGTGTGAGCGGCGATCACCACCATCCGGACGTGGCACGACGAACCCGAAGGACCATCGCGTGGACATCACCAACCTGACCGAGACCGACCTGGCCCGGCTGGCCCTGTCCACCCGGTTGCGCGACCTGTCGGAGGCGTTCCGGGTGGCCGTGGCCGCTGAGGACGGCGCCTCCGCCGCACCGGGCGAAGCCTCCGCCCAGCCTGACGGGCAGCCGGTGCTGGCCGGCCGGCTGTGGTCACTGCTGGCGAGCGAGCTGCCCAAGCTCGAAGAGGCGATCGTCCACCACCTGCGCAGCCGCGGCGCCAGCTGGGCCGAGGTCGCCGCGCTCGGCTCGCTGACCGAGGACCAGGCGCGCGAGCGCTGGAAGGACGTCGAGCTCTCGCCCACCTCCGACCCGGTCGCCGACGCGGCCGCGCTGGACGAGTGGTACATCCGGCACGCGCAGCTGGAGCCGCTGGCCCAGGTCCGTGATCCGTTCAGCCGGTTGCTGAGCGCGCACGCGGTGCAGGAGCACGAGTGCCTGATCTGCGTCAAGTACCGGGGCGGCGCGCTCCCCGCCTACGGCGGCTACATCTCCCCGCCGGGCGGATACCTGTTCGACGACGGGATGTGGCGGCTCGGGCACGGCCCCACCCCGTACTGGCCGGCGGGCACCCTGCTGATCGAGTCGCACCGGCACTACCTCGACTTCGCCGAGATGCGGGAGGAGGAGGCGGCCAGCATCGGGCCGCTGATCCACCGGTTCGTCGGCCCCCTCAAACGGGCCACCGGCGCCACCCGGATCCACGTGTTCTCCTGCATGGAAGGCGCCGAGCACTTCCACCTGTGGCTGGTGCCCCGGATCGGCGAGGTGCCGAGCGGGCGCAGTTTCATCGCCAACCCCGGCTACTGCAGCATTCCCGAGGCTGAGCAGGCGATCAGCCGGGTGCGCCAGGAGCTGGCCCGCGAGGAGACCGGCGTATGACGGTCGCGATCCGCCCCGCTCGCCGCCGGGTGCTGCTGGCGCCGGTGACGGTCAGCCCCACCAAGCCGCTTACCCCGTCCCACCTGAAGCTGCTGCTCTCGATGGACCTGCTGCACCGGGCGAGCGCCACCTTCGCCGACGTGACGCACGTGTATCACCCGCTCGCGCACGCCGGCAGCCGGCAGGTGGCCGGGTTCTGGGAGTACCTGGACCGCCGGTACCCGGGCTTCGACTTCAGCCGGTGCGCCGAGGAGGAGATCGGCGAGCTGTACGGGGAGTTCCAGCGCGATGAGCGGGTGGACTACCCGGCGCTGGAACCGCTGGTGCGCCGCGCTGCCGCCGGCTGGGCCCATCCGGTCAGCGCGCGCCTGCTCGATCTGTGGCAAGGCCACTACCGGATGCTCGGCATGCTCGACCCGGGGCTCGGCCGCACCGGCCCGACCCCGATGGCAGCCGAGGAGCTCATCGAGCTGTTGGTGCGCAACGACCTCTGCATCGACGGGCGCCCGTTCGGAGCCCCGGTGTACCTGGACGCGACGGCAGCGGGCCTTCCGCTGCGCATGATGCTCGGCTCGGACGGGCACGCCAACTACCTGATGTCGACGCTGTGCGAGCTGGTTCCGCAGCTGGCCGATCACGACCACGTGGTGCTCGCGCACGACGTCGAGATCCGCGCCGACTACCGGACGATGGCCCACGTGCTGACCGGGCTCGGAGCCGAGGTGTCGCGGCTGGAGTTCCCCAGGGTGCCCTTGGACGGCGTCGCCCGGGCCACCCGGTTCGGCGGCTGGCAGGGCTACACGGTGGGCGCGCTGTCCGGGCCGCTGGTGGCCGAGTTCGGCGAGCCGGCCTTCGCGCTCGGGCTTCGGCTGTACCTGGTGGCCGGGCTGGGCCGTACGGCCCGGGAGTCGTTCTCGACCAGGCACCTGCGGCGTTGGGTGCAGCGCGCCGGGCGGCTGCTGGCCGAGCACGGCGACCGGCCGGTGAGCTCCGCCGGCCTGGCGGCCAGCACTGCCGCCCTGTCGGCGCTGGCCGGCCGGCTGCCCTACGTGGACCCTTACCGGCTGGTCACCAGCCTGCTGAGCAGGGACGCGGCGGCGCCGCCCGCGCAGTTGCTCGGCGCCCTGCTCGGGCCGTCGGCAACCACAGCGGCGGGCTCAGCGGCGGGCTCAGCGGCATGAGAAAGGCAACCGTGATGTCGAGAACTCCGGACGACTCGGCGCCACCGGTCGCGGCCGGGCTGAGCTTCACGGCCACCGTGGACCGCGCGCTGCTGCATCGCCGCAACCCTGCCGAGGCCTTTCTGACCGGCGCGGTCCGAACCGGGCCGGCCGGCTTCACCGCGGCGGCTCTGCTGCCGGCCGGGCACCCGCACTACGCCGGGCACACCGGACCCAGCCGGCGTCGGGACCCGATGCTGCTGCTGGAATGCGCCCGGCAGGCCGAGACCTACGCCGCGCACGCCCTGTTCGGCGTCGAGCCGGACGCGCATTTCGTGCTGCGGAACTGGTCGGCCGAATTCCCTTCGACCCGGGCCGGCGCGAGCACGGCAGCCGCTGCGACGACGGCGCCGGGTCCGTCCGAGCTGCTGATCGCCGCGGTCACCAGCAACCCGCGGGTGGTCCGGGACCGGGTCCGGGGGCTGGACTACCGGCTGGAGCTCTGGACCGCCGGCGATCTGATCGGCCGGGTCCGGATGGAGGTCGGCTACCTCAGCCACCCGGCCTACCGCGTGGTCCGCTCGCGCGAGCATCCCGGCGCGCTGCCGTCCTCGGACGAGCTGACGCCGGCCGGTGGGAGCCCCGTCGCGCCCGCAAGGGTCGGCCGGCTCCGGCCCACCGACGCCGTGCTGCTCGACGTGGCGGCCGGCGACCGGACGGTCAGCGCCCGGCTGCGGGTCCCGGTGGAGAACACCAGCCTGTTCGACCACGCCCAGGACCACATTCCGGCGATGGTGCTGGTCGAGGCGGCTCGGCAACTGGCGGCGCTGGCTACCGAGCACTGGGGCGGCGCGGGTCCCGAGCACACCGAGATGACGGCGATGAGCTCGTCCTTCAGCGCCTACGCGGAGCTGACCGAGCCGATCGAGCTGATCGCCACACCGCTCGACGGTGTGCGGGGGGCGGTCGAGGTGCGCTTTCGGCAGGCCGGAGCCGAGATCGCCAGGGCGCAGTTGGCCATGACCGAGCCGGAAAGCAGGACCGCGTGACCCGGGCCGCCGTTCTGACCGGGGTAGGCGCCTGGGTTCCGCCCACTGTGGTGCGCAACGACGAGCTGATGCCGTGGTGGGACACCGACCCGGAATGGATCCGCACCCGCACCGGGATCGAGCAGCGGCACGTGGTGGGCGCCGGCCAGGCCACCAGTGATCTGGCCGTCGAGGCGGGCCGCTTGGCGCTGGCCTCGGCGGGCGCCTCGGTGGCCGACGCCCTGGTCATCGCCACCAACACGCCCGATCAGCTGAGCCCGGCGATCGCGCCCGACGTGGCCGCCCGGCTGGGGCTGGGGCCGGTCGCCGCGTTCGATGTGGGAGCGGTCTGCACCGGCTTCGTATACGCGCTGGCGACCGCGGCCGGGTTGATCGCCGCCGAGACGGTCGACAGCGTCCTGGTGATCGGCGCGGACGCCTTCTCGACGGTGCTGGACCCGACCGACCTGACCACCCGGGCGGTGTTCGGCGACGGCGCCGGCGCGGTGCTGCTGCGAGCCGGCACGGCCGGTGAGAGGGGTGCCCTGACCGGGCTGAACCTGGGCAGTGACGGCACCCGCCGCGAGCTGATCGAGATTCCCGGCGGCGGCTCCCGGCAGCGGTCCCTGGGCTTGCCGGTGAAGGAGGAGGACACCTACTTCCGGATGCAGGGCCGGCCGGTGTTCGCCCAGGCCGTGCACCGGATGACGCAGTCGGTGCAGCTGACAGCAGACCTGGCCGGCTGGCCGGTGGGCGAGGTCGACCGGTGGGTGCTGCACCAGGCCAACGCCCGCATCCTCGCGGCCATCGCCCGAAACCTGCGGGTGCCGCTGGACCGGTTCGTCAGCAACATCGCGCAGGTCGGCAACACGGTGGCCGCCTCGGTTCCGCTGGCACTGGCGGCCGGAGTCGGGTCCGGCGAGCTCCGGACCGGCGACCGGGTGGTGCTGGCGGCCTTCGGCGGCGGCCTCACCTGGGGCTCGGTCGGCCTGGTCTGGCCCGAGCTGCCCGAGGGTTCCGGCACCGAGCCGACAACCTGGTCCGACCCCTCAGAAGGGCGAGAATAATGTCTCTCCAAGAGCGGATCACGAAGATCCTGCTCGACGACTTCAAGGTCCAGCAGGAGCACATCGGCCAGGACACGGCTTTCGGTGATCTCGGCTTCGACTCGCTGGTGATCGTCGAGCTTGCCCTGGTGCTGGACACCGAGTTCGGCGTCACGCTCGAGGACGGCGAGCTGACCGACACGATGACCGTCGCCGACGCCGCCCAGTTGCTGGTGGCCAAGGGCGTGCTGCCCTGATGCCGCCGCAACGGCGGCCGTTCGAGGTAGCCATCACCGGGTTGGGGCTGGTGACGCCGGCCGGCATCGGGATCGGGCCGAACTGGGACCGGGTGAGTTCGGGCATCTCCTGCGCCAGCCGGGATGACCGGCTGCTGGGCTGCCCGGTGGACTTCAGCTGCCGGGTGCCGGACTTCGACCCCGACACCCTGATCGGCGGCTTCGCCTCCCGGCAGCTGGCCCGGTTCGTCCAGCTGGCGATCGTGGCCGCCCGGCAGGCCGCCGGCGACGCGGGCTGGAACCCCCGGACCTGGGACGGCGCCCGGGTCGGCGTGGTGCTGGGCAACTCACTCGGTGGGGTGCAGGCTTTCGAGGCCAGCCAGCTCGCGATGGCCGAGGGCGGCCCGCGCAAAGTGTCGCCGCTGATGGTTCCGATGTACCTGGCCAACATGGTCGCCGGCCAGGTCGCGATCGACCTGGGGGCCAGGGGGCCCAGCCAGGTCACCGCGACCGCCTGCGCCTCCGGTGCGACGGCGGTGGGGATCGCGCGCGAGCTGCTCCGACGGGGGGACTGCGACGTGGTGGTCGCCGGTGGCGCGGAGGCGGCGCTGACGCCGCTGGCGGTGACCGGACTGGCCCGGATGGGCGCGCTGTCCGGACGAACCGAGAATCCGGAGCTGGCGTCGCGGCCCTTCGACGCCGACCGGGACGGCTTCGTGCCGGCCGAGGGGGCCGGCGTGCTGGTCCTGGAACGGCTGACCGACGCCCAGGCGCGCGGCGCCCGGGTCCGGGCGGTGGTGCGCGGCTACGGCGCCTCGACCGACGCCCACCACCCGACCGCGCCGGCGCCTGGCGGCGAAGGCATCGAGCAGGCGCTGCGGGCCGCGCTGGCCGACGCCGGGCTCAGCGGCTCGGACGTCGATCACGTCAACGCGCACGGCACCTCGACGCCGCTGGGCGATGTGATCGAAGGCCGGATGTTGCGCCGGGTGTTGGGTGGGCGCGCGCTGGTGACGTCCACCAAGGGTGTGACCGGCCATCCGCTGGCGGCGGCGGGCGCCATCGAGGCCGCCTACACCGCGTTGGCGATCGAGCACCGCAGCGTGCCGCCGACCGCCAACCTCGCCCGGCTGGACCCCGAACTCGACATCGACGTGGTGCACGGCACGCCCCGCCCGGCTCCGATCGAGGTCGCGGTGAGCACCTCGATGGGTTTCGGCGGCCACAACGCCGCGCTGGTGCTCACCGCCGCCTGACCGGCAACCGCTGAACCGACTGACCGCAGAACTGACCTGCCGAACCGACTGATCGCAGAGCTGACCACCGACGACATTGGAGTAGAGATGAGCAAGCTGAACAAGATCCGCCTCGTCGCGCTGGACAGCGACGGGGTCCTGCTGAACGACACCTACAGCCCGGTGATCGAGCGGTTCGTCACCAAGCACGGCGGCGAGTACACCGCGGCGGTCGAGCGCGGCGTGTGGGGCTCGCCGCAGCTGGCGGCCGGGCAGAACATGGCGCTGGCCTGCCGGCTGCCGTGGTCGGGCAAGGAGACCATCGCCGCCTTCTTCCGCGAGCGCGACGAGTACCTCAAGGAGCACCCGATCCAGGTGATGCCCGGCGCTGCCGAGCTGTTGGCCACCTTGCGCGAGGCCGGGGTCCGGGTCACCTGCTACGGCGGCCGCAACCGCGAGTACACCTTCGACAAGTACCTCGGCCACCTGCGCGAGTTCTTCGACGCCGAGATCCCCTATGTCGACGTCAACGACTTCCGGCCGGGCATGCGCGAGATCGTGCGCGACATCTTCGGCTACGACTTCGACGAGGTGCTCTTCGTCGACGACATCAACCGGGTGGCCGAGGTGAGCAAGGCGCTCGGCGCCGGCTTCCTCGGCGTGCCGGCCAGCATGGCGCACAATTTCCAGCGCGCCGAGATGGCCGCCACCGGCGTGCGCCACACCGTCGACGACATCCGCCAGATCGACCTCGCGCTGCTGCGCCGGCTTGACGACGAGCTTGCCGCAGGCGCCCTCTGGCAGGAGCCGGGCGGCTCCGCGCAACCCCAGGCAGCCGGTGCGGGCCAGCTTTCCGAGCGGAGCGCGGGGTCAGCAGAGCCGCCCCGCTTCGCGTTCTTCCACGAGGTGCCACCACCGGCCGGCGGCGAGGGTTGGGAGTCGATGTACCCCTACTACCTCATCCCGTCCGAGGAGACCCGCGCCGAGGAGACCTCCCGGCTCTGGTTCGCCGACACCATGCACTGGTCGCGCGGCACCCACCCGCTGGGCAGCGTGGTCGCCGAGGCGGCCTACTTCGGCGCCGCCCAGAGCAGCACCCGGATCTTCTCGCTGCCCGCGTCGCTGGGCCTGGACGTGCGCGTCCAGCACGGCTACCTCTACATCTCGCCGATCGCGGTCAGCGATCCCGACGAGATCGCCCGCCGCGTCGAGCACTTCCAGGAGCGTGCCGGTTTCTACTACCAGAACTGGGATTCCCTCTACGCCCGCTGGAAGGACAAGGTCGTCGCCCTCGTCGATGACATGCGCACCGTCAGCTTTGCCCCGCTGCCGGAGTACGAGCCGATGGAGGTGGTCACCGAGGCCCGCGGCCGGTCCACTGCCTGGGAGGTGATCGCCGACTACCACCGGTTGATGGACGACCTCTTCGTGGTCTGGCAGCACCACTTCGAGTTCCTCAACCTCGGCTACGGCGGCTACATCGTGTTCTTCCAGTTCTGCAAGGAGGCCTTCCCCGAGATCTCCGAGCAGTTGATCGCGCGGATGGTGGCCGGCATCGACATCCTCGCCTTCCGGCCGGACGAGGAGCTGCGGACCCTTGCCCGGCTGGCCTGCGAATTGGGCGTGCACGACCTTATCGTGGGCGATGATCCGGAGAAGACCTTCGCGGCACTGGCCGGCACGGCTGACGGACAGAAGTGGCAGCAGGCCTATGACACCGCCAAGGACCCGTGGTTCAACTACTTCGCCGAGTACGGCTTCACCCACGACCAGGACACCTGGCTCAGCAATCCGGCGATCCCGCTGACCGGAATCGCCCGCTACATCGGCAGGCTGCAGGCGGGTGAGGAGATCGAGCGGCCGGTGGCCCGGCTGCTGGCCGAGCGCGACGAGATCGTCGCCGAGTACCGCAGCCTGCTCACCGACGAGGAGGCCGTCCAGTTCGACGAGCTGCTGGGGCTGTCCCGGCAGGTGTATCCCTACATCGAAGAGCACAACATCTACATCGAGCACTGGGCGCACTCGGTGTTCTGGCATAAGCTCTGGGAGCTCGGGGACTTCCTGGTGGCCTCGGGGTTCACCCGGCAGCGCGACGACGTGTTCTTCTTCAATCGCTTCGAACTCGAGCAGGTGCTGCACGACATCGTCCAGTCCTGGGCGATCGGCGTTCCACAGCGGGGCGTCCAGCGCTGGGCCGCCGAGATCGACCGGCGCCGGCCGATCGTGGCCGCGCTGCAGGCCGCCAATCCGCTGCCCGCGTACGGGCCCGCACCCGAGGAGGTGGTCGACCCGTTCGCGATCATGAACTACGGCGTCACCACCGAGCGGGTCGCGGCCTGGCTGGGCCTGGATCAGGACGGCGGCGCGGCCGACAACCTGACCGGGATCGGAGCCTCGCCGGGCGTCGTGGAGGGTTCGGTGCGGTTGCTGCGTTCCGAGCGCGACCTGGGTGACCTGCGTCCGGGCGAGGTGCTGGTCTGCCCGATCACCGCCCCGTCCTGGGGGCCGGCGTTCTCGGTCGCCGCCGGAGTGGTCACCGACATCGGCGGCATGATGAGTCACGCCGCGATCGTCTGCCGCGAGTACGGGCTGCCCGCCGTGGTCGGCACCGGGTTCGCCACCATGCGGCTGCAGACCGGTGACCGGGTTCGCCTGGACGGCACCACCGGTGAGGTCGTGGTGCTGTCCGCGGCGGCCGGGCAGGCGGTGTGAGCGCGGCGCATTCAGCCGTGCCGGCGGCATTCACCAGAGGGCTGGACGATCCGGCCTGCCGGGACCCGCGCGAGTTCGGAGGCAAGGCCGCGGGCCTGGCCGGGCTCTGCGCGGCAGGGCTGCCGGTGGCCCCGGGGTTCGCCATCGGCGCCGCGGCCTACCGCGCCTTTCTCGACGAGTCGGGATTGCGGGCCGCCGTGGTCGCCGCGCTCGAAGGCGGCGATCCGGCCGCGGCCGCCGACCAGCTCGGAGCACAGCTGGCGGCGGCCCCGACCCCGGCGGCGGTGGACGCCGAGATCAGGCAGCGTTATCAACGCCTGTGCGAGCAGTCCGGCGTCGCCGACCTCGATGTCGCGGTCCGATCCAGCGCCACCGCTGAGGATTCGGCGACGGCCAGCTTCGCCGGAGAGTTCCAGACCTGGGTGGACGTCGTTGGGGCTGAGGACGTGCTGGCCCATGTGCGGCGCTGCTGGAGCAGCGTTTTCGCGGCCCAGGCCATCGGCTATGCCCGCAACAGCGGCCTGGACCCGGCCGCCGTCGAGATGGCGGTGGTCGTGCAGCGGACGGTGCGAGCCCGCGCGGCCGGGGTGATGTTCACCATCTCACCCGTCACCGGAGACCGGTCCCGGATCGTGATCGAGGCGAGCTGGGGCCTGGGCCTGGCCGTGGTCGGCGGCGAGGTCACCCCGGACCGCTGGGTGATCGACAAGGTGGGACTCGGCATTGTGGAGTTCACGCCCGGCGACAAGCGGATCGAGTACCGCCGCGGCGGCGCTGCTGTCGGCGTCGACCCGGCACGCTGGGCGCAGCCCTGCCTGACCGACGCGCAGGTGATCTCGCTGGCCCGGCTGGGCAAGCAGATCGAGCGGCAACAGGGCTGCCCGCAGGACCTGGAGTTCGCAGTCGAGCAGGACCAGCCGGCCGGCCGGGAGCTGGTGCTGCTGCAGCGCCGGCCGGAGACCGTCTGGTCCAGCCGGCCGCACCGGCCGCGATTCGACGCCAGCCATCCGGTGACCAGGTGGATCAGCGGCGCGGTGACCGGTAACCGCGCCGGCGGCTAGGTCCGCGCCGGCGGCTCGGTCCGCGCCAGCCGGCTCGGTCCGCGCCGGCGGCTAGGACGCCCGGACCGCCACCAGCAGCCCGGTGGACGCGGCCACTTCTCGAGTCTCGCGCAGCCGCAGGCCGGCCCGGGCGAACAGCGCGGCGAACTCGGCCTCGGTGCGTTCGCGGCCGGGGTGCAGGGTGAGCATGATCAGATCGCGCAACTTGCCGTCGTGCGCGGTGTTTCCGGGTGGCACGATGGCGTCGACCACCAGAAGCTCGCTGTGCTCTCCCATGGCCTGCCGGGTGTTCGTCAGGATGCCGACCACCTGGGCGTCGTTCCAGTCGTGCAGGATCATCGACATCAGGTAGGCGTCGGCGCCGGCGGGCACCGAGGTGAAGAAGTCGCCGCTGATCACCTCGCCGCGGTCGGCCACCCCGGCGCCGGCCAGCACCTTCCAAGCGTGGCGCACCACCTCGGGCTGGTCGAAGACGGCAGCCCGCAGGTGCGGGTACCGGCGCAGCAGGGCCGCCACCAGGTGCCCTCGGCCGCCGCCGATGTCCAGCAGCCTCCCCACTCCGGACAGGTCATAGGCATCCACGGTGGCCGCGTGCAGCCGGCGGGCCAGATCGCCCATCGCGGCGTCGAACACCGCGGCCTGGTCCGGCCGCGTGGCCAGCTGCGCCCACCAGCTCAGGCCGTGCAGGTGCTCGAACGACGGCTGCCCGGTGCGGACGCTGTGCAGCAGGTCACCGATCGCGGCGTGCCGCTCGGGCAAACCCCACAACCGCGCCCAGTTGCGCAGCGAGTGCTCGCCGCCGGCCCGCAGGGTGTCGGCCAGCGGGGTGGAGCCGAAGGTGCGCGCCGACACCTCGCAGAACACCCCTGATCCGGCCAGCGCCCGCAACACCCGGTACAGGCCGTCCGCGTCCACCTCGACCTCGGCGGCCAGGCTCTCCACGGTGCGCGGCCCGCCGGTGAGGAGGTCCGCGATTCCAAGTTCGGCGGCCACCACCAACGCCTGGGTGATCAGCGGCGCGTGCAGCATCCGCATCATCTCGACGTACGGCGCGCTTGCTGTGGTCATCGACGCCTCCTCAGGCCGCGGGGCGCTCGTCCGCCGAGGCGCGGGAGTTGAGCAGCGAATCCGCCAGGAACTCGGCCACCGCCGCCACGCTGGGCCGGTCCCAGAGCAGGCTGCTGGGCAGCGCGATCCCGAATCGCCGGTTCAGCTGCTGCCGGATCGATTCGCTGAGCAACGAGTCGACCCCCATCTCCGACAGCGGGCGGTGCACGTCGAGATCGGTGGGGTCCATCCGCAGCTCGGACGACACCACCCCCCGCACCGCCGAGTCGACGTAGCCGGCAAGCTCGGGGGCCGGCAGCTCGTGCCACTGCTGGTCCAGCTGGTCGCGCACGCCCTCTGATGCTCCCGGTTCGGGAAGCGCCGCCTGCTGAACCACCCCGAAGTGCACCCCGAGCATCTCGGCGAGCACGGCCCCGTCCAGGTCGGCGATCGTGACGTCCACCTCGACGTCCTCGGCCTGGTCGCGGTCCTGGCCTTCGCCCCACTGCACATCGACCAGCCGGACGCTGACGATCGCCTCTGCCGGCGGATCGCCGTGCACGCTCACCTCGCTCAGCCGGCTCGGCATCCGCAGCCGTGGCAGGCCGGGAAACAGGATCGGCGCCGCTGACAGCCCGCCGTCGAACAGCGAGCCCCAGGTCGCGGTGGCCATCAGCCGGTCCGGGTCCGCGGCCATCCTGACCAGCAGGTGCTCGGCAGAGCGGCGAACCGCCAGCGCCTGCCACGGAAAGCCGATGCCGACCACGCCGATGTCGTTCAGCCGGCCCATCACGCAGCCCGGATCGAGCTCGTCGGTGCCGGCGTCGATCAGCGCGGGCGCCAGCCGGCCGGCGTCCCGGTCCTGCGCCTTCGCGACCTCGGCCGTGGAGTGGGTGAGCCAGGACTGGTCGCTGGCCTGGCCGGCCAGCCGCGAGCTCAGCCGCAGCGAGTCGTCCTGCCGGACGGCCTGCAGATCGCGTTGCGTGGTAAGGGCGATCGGCACCCGCAGCACGACATCGGTGAGACCTGATCCGCCGGCGGCCGCGAGGAAGGTGGTCAGCACCACGGCGGCCGGCAGGATCTCGGTGTCGAGCACCTTGTGCCCGCCGGGGTAGGGGCGGCTGAAGTCGTCGATCCGGGTCTGCCACAGCGACACCGGTGAGCTGCCCTGCACCAGGGTGTGGTGACCGAGCACGGTGTGGCTGTCGACGTCGTGCTGCAGGTGCCCCTGCGGCTCCGCCTGGACGGCATCGACCCAGTAACGCCGGTGCTGCCAGGCCGTGGTGGGCAGCCCTGCCAATTCCCGGTCGGGGTACAGGGCGGACCAGTCCAGCCCGACCCCCAGGCAGTGCAGGACGCCCAGGTTGTCCAGCAGCGTGGGCCGTTCGGGACGATCGCGCTTGAGCGTGGCGACCACGACGCCGTCGGTCAGCTGGCGAGCCGCCAGCGTCTCCATGATCGAGTGCGCCACCACGGGATGGGTCGACACCTCCAGGAAGATCCGGTGGCCGTCGTCGATCGCGGCGCCGATCGCCTCGGCGAACCGGACCGGGTTGCGCAGGTTGGCCGCCCAGTAACCGGCGTCGCGCGGCGGGTTGGCCCGTGGATCGGCGAGCGCGGTGTTGTAGACCGCGCTCCGGCCCGGCTGGGCTGGCAGGTCGGCCGCCCCGGCGAGCAGGTCCGGAACCAGATCGTCCATCTGCGCGCTGTGAAAAGCCACGTCGGAGTTCACCCGCCGCAGTGTCAGGCCCTCGGCCGGCCACTGCTCCAGCAGCTGCTCCACCGCGGCGGCGCTGCCGCTGAGTACGGTGGACACCGGCGATGCCGCGATGGCGGCGGTCACGTCCGCGCGGCCGGCCAGTCTGGCCTCGGCCTGCTCGAACGGCAGGTTCACCATTGCCATCGCGCCCTGTCCCGCCACTCGTCGCAGCAGCCGCGAGCGGCGGCAGATCAGTCGGGCGGCATCGGTCAGCTCCAGCATGCCGGCGGCGACCGTGGCCGCTATCTCGCCGACCGAGTGGCCGATGATCGCGGCCGGCTCCAGGCCGTACCCGCGCCAGATGCGGGCCAGGCCCACCTGCATGGCGAAGGTCATCGCCTGGATCTGGCCGACATCGCCAAGGTCACCGTCCAGCACCGCCTGCCGGGGCGAGAACCCCAGCTCGGCCTGGTAGATCTCCTCGATCTCGTCGAAGGTCGCGCCGAGCAGCGGCTCGGTGCGCAGCAGGTCACGGCCCATTCCCGACCACTGGGCCCCGTGCCCGGAGAACACCCAGACCGCGGCCGGCGGCGTCGCGCCGCGCAGCACCTGCCCCGAGCTGAGGCCGGCGGCCGGCCGGCCGGCCGCAAGCTGGTCCAGCCGACCGGCCAGCTCCGCGCGGTCCCCGGCTACCACGCAGGCCCGCGTGCCGAGGGCGGATCGTCCGGCCGCGAGGGTGTGGCCGATCGCGGTGAGCGGGGTGTCCTCGTCGGCTCTGAGCCAGTCGGCCAGTTGGGCGGCGTTGGCCCGCAGGCCGGCGACGGACGCTCCGGACAGCGGGAACAGCAGTTCCCCCGCGACCGGGGCAGAACGGACGGCAGCCCGGAGCACCGGGGGCGCCTGCTCGACGATCACGTGCGCGAGCGTCCCGCCGTAGCCGTAGTTCCCGACCCCGCCCCGGCGCGGATGCTCGCCGGACTCGGGCCAGGCGGTGTTCTCGGCGACGACCTCGAGGCCCGAGCCGTCCCAGTCGATGTTCGGGTTGAGCCCGGCCCGCGACAGGGTCGCCGGAATCTCGCCCGCGCGCAGGGACAGCACCAGCTTGATGATTCCCGCCACTCCGGAGGCAGCCTCCAGGTGGCCGATGTTGGTCTTCACCGAGCCGATCAGGCAGGGCCGGCCAGGGTCCCGGTCAGCGCCGACGGTGGCGGTCAGCGCCCGGATCTCGATGGGATCGCCCACGCTGGTTCCGGTTCCGTGCGCTTCCACATAGTCAATCGAGGCCGGGGACACCCCGGCGTTGCGGCAGGCCTGCCGCACCAGGTGGGCCTGCGCGTCCTCGCTGGGCGCCATGATGCCGTTGGTCCGGCCGTCCTGGCACACGGCGCTGCCGCGCACGACGGCGAGCACCTGGTCGCCGTCACGGTGGGCGTCGGCGAGCCGCTTCAGCGCCAGCACCGCGCATCCCTCGCTGCGCACGTATCCATTGGCCGCGGCGTCGAAGGCCTTCGAGGTCCCGTCGGGTGAGAGCGCGCCGGCAGCGTCGAGTACCAGCGCGAAGCTCGGGCTGGCCACCAGCATCACCCCGCCGGCCAGGGCGAGTGAGGTCTCACCGGATCGCAGGCTCTGGCAGGCCTGGTGCACCGCGACCAGCGATGCCGAGCAGGCGGTGTCGATCACCACGCTGGGACCGCGCAGGTCCAGGGCGTAGGAGACCCGGTTGGCCACGGCGCACATCGACGAGCCGATGCCCGTCCAGGCCTCCAACCGCGGCAGGTCTTCCAGCAGCCTGCGCCCGTAGTCGTCGCAGCAGACCCCCATGAACACGCTGGTGTCGCTGCCGGCCAGGCTGCTCGGCGCGATGCCGGCGTTTTCCAGGGTCTCCCAGGCGACTTCGAGGCTCACCCGCTGCTGAGGGTCCATGAGTTCGGCCTCGCGTGGCGAGATTCCGAAGAAGTCCGCGTCGAAACCCTCGATGTCATCGAGGTATCCGCCGTACTTGATGGCCCGCCCGACCGCTCTAGCGTAGTCGGGGCCCCTTGCCGCGTAGGACTGCCAGCGGTGCGCCGGCACCTCGCCCAGGGCGTCGAGGTTGTCCTGCAGCAGCTGCCAGAAGGCGCCCGGGGAAGTGATTCCACCGGGAAACCGGCAACCCATTCCGATGATCGCGACAGGCTCGAGCTGGCCGTGCTCACCTTCAGGAGTCAAAGCGAAGCCTTCCTCATTGACGCGGCTCAGTCGCCTGGTCCTGTCGATTGGCAGCCCGAACGGGAGGTCGGCGCTTTGTCACAGGCTGGTGCCAGCGGGCG
This sequence comes from Jatrophihabitans sp., assembly GCA_036389035.1. Lineage (NCBI taxonomy): Bacteria > Bacillati > Actinomycetota > Actinomycetes > Jatrophihabitantales > Jatrophihabitantaceae > Jatrophihabitans > Jatrophihabitans sp. The sequence continues at coordinate 473,775 of DASVQQ010000011.1, read as the reverse complement.
CCTCGGCGCATCTCCGCAATTGCGCCGCAGGCAGGGACAGGGCAGGCATGAAGTCGCAGCTCCCGGAGTCCTCCGATGACAATCGCGCTGTCGGAGAAGACATCTTCCGGCGCCTCTCTGAAAGGGCGTGGCGTGACCGATCTCATCGACGTGCATTCCCACTTCGTCACCGAGGAGTACGTCCTTGAGGCCACCCGCGCCGGCCACCAGCAGCCGGAAGGGATGCCGCGCTGGGCGAGCTGGAGCGCCGCTGAGCACCTCGCCCTGATGGATCAGGCCGGGGTGCGGACCTCGATGCTGTCGGTGTCCTCGCCCGGAACCCACTTCGGCGACGACGAGGCGGCTCGGCGGCTGAGCCGGTGCTTGAACGAATTCGGGATCGAGCAGGTGCACGCTCATCCTGGCCGGTTCGGGCACTTCGCGTCGTTGCCGTTCCCCGATGTCAGCGGCTCGCTTGTCGAATTGGCCTACGCCCTCGACGTCCTGGGCTCGGACGGGGTAGCGCTGCTCAGCAACGCGCACGGGGTCTATCTGGGAGACGAGCGGTACGAACCGGTGTACGCCGAGCTGGATCGCCGCGGCGCGACGGTCTTCGTGCACCCGGTGTCACCGCCGAACTGGCAGGCCGTGTCGCTGAACCGGCCGAGGCCGATGTTGGAGTTCCTCTTCGACTCGGCCCGGACGGCCAGCGATCTGGTGCTGCGGGGAGTGCTGACCCGCTACCCCGACATTGATTGGATCTTCTCGCACAGCGGCGGCGCGTTGCCCGTCCTTGCCGAGCGGATCCAGCTGTTCGGCGAGATGTTGCCCGGCGGCGTAGCAGGTGGGCTGGCCGGTGGCCGGCCGGTGTCGGAGCAGCTCGGCAAGCTCTGGTACGACATCGCCGGCACCCCGTTTCCGAATGCCGCCGAGGCCCTGGTTCGCGCGTTCGGATGCGAGCGGGTGCTCTATGGCAGCGACTACTGCTGGACGCCGGGACCGGGCGTGCTGTCACAGGTGGCGTCGGTGGATGCCGCGCCGCAACCCGATGGCGACACCTGGCGCCGCCTGACCACACGCAACGCCGAGCGGCTGATTCCGCGGCTGCGGCTGGAGGACCCGGTGTCGCGGCCGTCGGTCGGCTCATGACGAAAGCCGGCTGCCCGTCGGGTGATGACGGGGCAGCCGGCTGATGCGACGGGTGCGTTAGGAGTGTTGGAACTTCTCAGGAGCAGATCGCGGCGCTCGGGATGTTGCTGGGGTATCTGACCATCAGGATCCGGTAGCAGGTGCCGGCCGGCGGCGAGGAGTAGTCGGTGGCCGTGCCTCGGCTGCCGGTGCCGCTGATCGCGGGGTACTGCGAGCCGACCGAGAGCCAGCTGGCCTGGGCGTCGGTGCTGCGCTGCAGGACGTAGCCGGTCTCGTCCTTCGCGTTGTCGGTGAACCCGATGATCATCGAGGTGCCGGTGTTGGTCAGCGTCAGGTTGGTGGGCGGGCCGTAGACCGTGTAGGACCAGCAACCCAGGTTGGTGTCGACGCCGCCACCGACGTTGATCGCCCGCACGCACAGCGTGTGGGAGGTGCCTATCGCGGTGGACTTGAGACCGGTGAAGGTGTAGCGGTGGTAGTCGCCGTAGCCGGGGTACCTGGTGTTCAGTCCGCTGTAGAAGGCGTTCGCGGTCGCGGTCTGGGTGACCACGCCGTCCACTGACAGCGAGACCTCGATCGGGGCGATGGTGTCGAAGTCAAGGGCCCAGCCGGTGATCGAGTAGGAAGGCCCGTCGGGTGAGTAGCTGTTGCTGATGGGCGACGCGCCGACCGGGTTGGCCGGTTGCTGGCGGGTCTGGACCGACACCCGGACCGAGGCGCTGGAGGAGCAGGCCACGTCGGTGCACCGCTCGGCCGAGAGGTAGTACTCGAGGTAGCTGCCGGCCGGGGCCGTGGTGTCGGTGAACGTGGTGCTGTTGGCCGCCAGGCTGAAGTACGCGGTAGCGCCGTTGACGACCCGGCGGAGGTTGAAGGCGGTCTCGGTGCTGGACTGGTCTGCCCATTGCAGCGTGACCGAGGTCTGCAGCACCGATGTGGCCCGCAGCGAGGCCGGGGCCGTCGGGGCCGGCGGGGGCTGCTCCTCGAAGCAGTAGTCCGGTGGGTCATAGCTCTGACACGGGTGAATGGCCGCCGCCGGCGCGGCCGTTGCCAACAGCGAGGCAAACCCGGAGACGGTCACCGCCGCGGCGATCGCCAGGACGCGCTTCATTCCTTGCATTGTCGTTCCTTTCTATAGGTGGACGATGCCGAAAAGAGCGGCCTGGCTGTGCGGTGATACCGGCGGAGAGCGGCAATAACTGACATGGGTAAGGGCGTTTGTTTGGGTATCGAGCGCTCATCGGGCATCTCGGATAAGGGCGTCAGAGCCGATAACCGGGTCGAGTCCGGCGCGTGCGATGGGGGTTATCGCCAAGGCGTGCGAGAGCACCAGGGCGCACCAGCGACCGTTGGAAAACCGGCTGCCCCGTTGGCCCGGAAGGGCTAACGAGAGGCAGCCGGTTGACGCAGATTGTGCTGTGCGTGTGCTGGGTGATTTACGAGCAGACCGCCGCGCTGGGGGTGTTGCCGTAGGAGTTGACCATCAGGATCCGGTAGCAGGTGCCGGCCGGCGGGGTCGAGTAGTCGGTGGCAGTTCCTCCGCTGCCGGAGCCGCTGACCGGCGGGTACTGCGAGCCGACCGAGAGCCAGCTGGCCTGGGCGTCGGTGCTGCGCTGCAGGATGTAACCTGCCTCGTCGCTGGCGTTGTCGGTGAAGCCGATGACCATCGAGGTGCCGGTGTTGGTCAGCCGCAGGTTGGTCGCAGCCGACGGCGGGCCGTACACCACGTAGGACCAGCACGACAGGTTGGTGTCGACGCCGCCGCCCACGTTGGTCGCCCGGACGCACAGCGTGTGGGTGCCCTTCACCGTGGTCTTGCCGGTGTAGAAGCTGTAGCCGTGGTTGTCGCCGTAGCCGGGGTGGCTGGCGTTGAGTCCGGAGTAGGCGCCGTTCGCGGTCTTGGTCTCGATAACCGTGCCGTCCAGCGTCAGCGAGACCTGGATCGGGTCGGTGGTGTCCCAGTCGGCGGCCCAGCCGGAGATCGCGTAGTAACCCCAGGTGCCCGGACTGGTGCTGGAGGACAGCCCGCCGGTCGGGTTGGCCGGCTGCTGCTTGGTCTGGACGGCGACCCGAACCGAGGAGCTGGTGGAGCAGAGGCCACTGACGCAGTTCTTGGCCGCGACGTAGTACTCGATGTAGCGCGCGGCCGGGGCCGTGGTGTCGGTGAACGAGGTGGCGTTGGCCGGCGCGTTGAGGTAGCTGGTGGTGCCGCCGTTGACGACCCGGCGGATGCTGAAGCCGGTCTCGTTGCTCGACCGGTCGGTCCACTGCAGGGTGACCGAGGTCTGCAGCACCGACGGCGCGGTCAGCGAGGCCGGAGCCAGCGGGGTCGGCGGCGCCGGGTCGTAGTCGTAGCAGTAGTCCGGCGGGTCGTTGTAGTCGCAGGGGTTCGCTGCCGACGCCGGCGCGGCAAGTGTCAGCATGGACGCCAACCCGGTGAAGGTCGCTGCCGCGGTGACTGCCAGGACTCGCTTCATTCCTTGCACTTTCTGGTTCCTTTCAAAGGGTGGTCGATGCCGAGAAAGAGCGCCCGGCCTGCGGATTGATACCCACGGAGGCTGGCAAAGGTTGACATAGAAAGCGGCATTCGCTTGGGTATCGAGTGCTCACGCGCATCTCGGGTGATAGCTCGTCAGACAGCTGCGAAGCCGACATCCGCCGCTCGATTACGCTCGCCAGGATGAAGACCATCGGCGTCCTGGGCGGCATGAGCAGCGTCGCCAGCGCGGAGTACTACCGGCTGTTGAACCAGGGCGTCAACGCCGCTCTCGGCGGGCATGCCTCGGCCGAGCTGGTGCTCTACAGCGTCGACTTCGCCGTGATCGAGGACTGCATCCGGATCCGGAACTGGGATCGCGCGGTGGAGCACCTGATCGAGCGGGCGCGACGCCTCGAGCGCGCCGGCGCGGAGTTCGTGCTGCTGGCGACCAACACCATGCACCGGGTGGCGCCCCAGCTGCAGGACGCGATCGGCATCCCGCTGATCCATGTGGTCGACGTGGTGGCCGATGCCGCGATCGAGAACCACGCGAAGGTCCTCGGCCTGCTGGGGACGGACCCGGTGATGCGCGCCGACTTCTACCGCGACCGTTTCGCCGAGCACGGCCTCGAGATCCTGACGCCGGCCGACGCCGATCATGCCGTCGTGCACCGGGTGATCTTCGAGGAGCTCACCCGCGGGGTCATCTCTGACGCCTCGCGGCAGGAATACCTTCGGATCATGGGTGATCTGCTCACCAGGGGCGCTGAGGGCATCGTGCTCGGCTGCACCGAGATCAGCCTGCTGGTCTCGGCGCGGCACCTGCCGGGCCACCGGCTGTACGACACCACGGCGTTGCATGTCGAGCGCGCGGTGCGGCTCAGCCTCGGCCTCGAGCCCCTGCCGGCGCCGGCAACGCCACCGCGCCGGAGGAGCTAGCCGCGCTGGCTCAGAAGTATCGGCGCACGCTCAACACGTCGGAGCGGTAACGCAGCGCCAGCTTGAACGGCCCGGCTTCGGAGCCGTGGGAGAACACCATCCCGCCGCCCAGGCAGACGGTCACGTGCTCTCCCGGGGCGCCCGACCCGTAGATCACCAGGTCGCCGACCTGGGCCGATGAAGCCGACACCGCCCGTCCGTGCCGCAGCATCGTGCCGGTGTAGCCGGCGGCCCAGCGCTGGCCGTTGACGACGTCGGCCATCCCGAGGTGGATGTGGAGGGCGTTCCACAGCAGCCAGGTCGCGGCGCTGGAGCAATCGCTGTAACCGGGAAAGCGGCCGTCGCGCACCAGCAGCCGGTTCGCGATGCCCTGCCACCGGCGCGGGCCCTGGGTGTAGTGCACCGCGGCCGGGCGGGCCAGCATCAGCCGGGCGCCCCTGAGCACCAGGTTCTGCGCCGCGGCGCGCTGTTGCGGGGTAAGCGCCAGCGCGGCCGGGTCCGGTGGCGTGCCGGTGTCGTCGGCGAGGTCGTCGGTGGCGCCGGCATCGCCCTCGTCCGGGGGTAGCCCGACCGGATCGGTGACCGGCAGGTCGGGCAGTCCCTCGTCCTCGAACTCATCACCCGGTTCGTCGTTCAGTCCTGCCACGTCGGCACAGCCTCTCCTCGGGTGATCGCTCGGGCCGCTATCGGGGTAGCTGCGAAAGGCTAACTGTGCGGAGTCGGGAACTGCGAGCGCAGCAACCGATCCCAGGCCCGGGTCGGCAGCAGCCGGTGCTGGTTGACCAGGACGTGCGCCGACGGGGTCACCCGGACCCGGACCGGGGCTCGCCGGGCGGTGATGGCGCGGGCGATCACCTTGGCGACGTCCTCGGCCTCACCGCCGAGCTTGGCCAGCGCCCCGCTCTCGTACACCGTCCGCGTCGCGCGGGCCACGCTGGCGTTGAACTCGTCGTAGGGCCCGGCCTCGGCGGCGGGCTTGGGCACTTCGGCGACGGCTCGCTCGCTGAACGACGTCCTGATGATGCCCGGCTGAACGACCGTCACGCCGACGCCGAAGCCGGCGACCTCGAACCGGAGGGCGTCGGACAGCGCTTCGACGGCGTACTTGGTGGCGTGGTAACTGCCGCCGCCGGGAAAGGTGAAGTTAGCTCCCATCGAGGACACGTTGACGATCCGGCCCTGGCCGCGCTGCCGCATGGACGGCAGGACGAGCTGGCACATCCGCAGCAGGCCGAAGACGTTGGTCTCGAACTGGCGGCGGACGTCGTCCAGGGCCAGGGTCTCCAACGCGCCGGACTGGGAGTAGCCGGCGTTGTTCACCAGCGCCCCGACCGCCCCGGTTTCGGACACGACGGTGTCGACGGCCGCGCGCATCGAGTCCTCGTCGGTGACGTCGAGCGACAGGGTCCGGCAACCCGCCGCTTCCAACCCCGCCAGGCTGGAGCGCTGCCGGGCGGTGGCGTAGACGGTGTGCCCCTGACGGGCCAGCAGCGCGGCGGTGGCCTGGCCGATCCCGGACGAGCAGCCGGTCACCAGGACCGCGCCTACCGATGACGACATGTGCGGCTCCCTCAATGGCTGGGCTTTACGCGCCGACCACAGCGTAGAGGATCTTGCTGCCGCCATAGGTGAGCTGGCTGAACGCCTGCCAGCCGCCGTTACCGATGACCTGGGGGGTGTTGACGTCGCCGCTGCCGTCGCGGTGGTAGTCCCGGTAGTAGAGCAGTCGGCCCAGGTCGTCCACCGCGTAGAGCACTCCCTGCTCGCCGGCGACCAGGCGTTTCATGTGCTGCCAGCCGCCCAGGCCGATGACGGACGGGGTGTGGACGTCGCCGGTGCCGTCGCGGTTGTGGTCGCGATAAAACAGCAGCCGGCCCTGGTCATCGACGGCGTAGATGATCCCGTCGCCGCCGTAGGTGAGGTGTTGCATGTTCTGCCAGCCGCCCAGGCCGATGACGGACGGGGTGTGGACGTCGCCGGTGCCGTCGCGGTTGTGGTCGCGGTAGAACAGCAACTGCCCCTGGTCATCGACGGCATAGATCACGCCCGGGTCGCCGCCGAACAGGTGTTGCATGTGCTGCCAGCCACCCAGGCCGATGACGGACGGGGTGTTGACGTCGCCGGTGCCGTCGCGGTTGTGGTCGCGGTAGAACAGCAGCTCGCCCTGGGTGTTGACCGCGTAGAGGATGCCGTCGCCGCCGGAGAAGACCTTGGTCAGGTACTGCCAGCCGCCCTGTCCGATGACTGACGGGGAGTGCAGATCACCGACGCCCTCACGGGTGTTGTCGCGATAGAACAGCAGCTGGCCTTCGATCAGATCAGGTGGCGACTCGCGCAGCGCGATCTTGCACCTGGACGAGTCGTTGAAAGCAGGCACGCCCGCGAGGTAGCCGCCGAGGAAGAACTGCTGCTCCGGTGTCAGATTCTGCGCGAGCTCCGCTGTCGTCGGCGGGATCAGCGAATCGTCGATCTTGGTGGACAGGTCGGGCCAGTGCTCGGGCTGCAGGTAGCGGGCGAAGAACATCGTCACGGTGTCGGTGGTGTACGCGCCGACGAACGGGCACGGGCCGCGGAGCTTACGGCAGCGGAGCTCGGTGTCGTAGAGGTAGTCGAAGTGCTCGGCGCCGGCGAACAGCACCCGGTACTTCGGCTGCGGGACGGGGTTCCAGTACTGGGGAGGAAGGTCTGCGTAGGCCTCGGAGTCCGTATTGGTGCCCCAGGTGAACAGCCGGGCCGGCGCGCCCTGGTGGATCGGGAACGGCTGCTGCGACAACTCCTCCCACACGCCGCTCAACGAGGCGACGGCCAGAACCGGCCGGGTGGTGGCCAGGATGCCGGCGTGCAGCGCGCCATAGGAGTGCCCGGCCAGGCCGGTGGCAGGCGGTGGTAGCAGGGTGTCGCGGTGTTCCCAGCCGGCCCGCATCCAGTCGAGCAGGCCGTGCAGCAAGGGCTGCACCTCGGGACGGTCCTGCGGCAGCCCGTCGATCTTCTCGATCTGAGGTACCGCCACCACATAGCCGGCCCGGGCCAGCTGGGCCGGCAGCTCGAACCATTTCTGGTACTGCAGGGGCTCACCCGGGCAGTAGCCGTGGCAGAACATGATCAGCGGGTAGCGCCCGCAGCCGAGCAGCGGCGGCGCGCCATCGGGAGCACCGTCCAGGCTGGGGTAATAGACCCGCACCGTCATCGGGGCGCCGTCGGCAGTCGTGTACTCGCGGTAGCCGTAGAACACCGGGGCCAGCGCGCTGGGCTGCCAGTCGATCGGGCAACTCGATTCCTGTATAGGAAGTGGCGGCATGGGGCAAAGCTAAACCCTCACGGCAGCTGTCGGGAAGAGCCGGAGAAGGGCGTTTGCACCCTGATTCGGCTACCAGGCGCTAGCCGGGGCGCATGACTCCGCCGGGCATCAGCCGCTTGGCGATCCCGGTCACCGTGGCGGGGGTACCCGAGTTGTACTCATACGGCGGCCCCTTGACCAGGATCGCCACGGCGTAGCGGTCGGAGTTGACGAAGCCGGTGGAGTTGAAGTCCGAGGCCGCGCTCCAGTCGTCGTCGTCCTGGCCCCAACCCTGCTTGATGGCGGCGTTCGGGTCGGCCTGCTTGAGGCCGAAGAACTGGTAGGTGCCGTCGGAGCCGTACTCGGTGGCCGCGTGCATGGCCTTGGACAGCCACGGCCAGACCTTGGGGTCGGCTTTGACCTTGGCGTAGAAGCGCACCAGGCCGGCCGCGGTGATCTTGGCGTTGGACCACCAGCCGACCTGGGCCGGTGGCGCGCCCAGATCGGGGATGTCGTAATGATCGGCGATCCAGGGCGTTACCTGGTCCGCGCCGGCGAACCCGTACAGAGCGTCCATGGCGCCGTCGTCGGACTGGGCGATCATCCGGAAGGCGATGTCGGCCCGATCGCCGGTCAGCTGCCCGGTCAGCAACAGCCGGGTGGCCACGAACACCTTCACCACCGATTCCGAGGCGAACCTGGCGGAGTGCTCGCTGGCGCCCCAGAGCTTGCCGGTCTTGGTGTCGAGTACCGCCACTCCGGCCCGGTATCCGCGCGAGGTCGCGTAGTCGGCCGCCGCCTGGACCCCGGCGCCGCCGACCGGGACCCGGGCCGGGGACGGTGCGGTCTTGGCCAGCGGGGACTCGGTCTGCGACGGGGTGGCGGATGCGCGGGCGCTGCTTCGCGGCGGGGACGTGGCGGCCGATGATGACGGACTGGTCGCGGGCGACGCGGCTTCGGCTCCAGAAGATGTCGCGGGCGCTGCTTCTTGCGCAGGAGCGATCGAGGAACTCGACCGGCTTCCGGTGTCGGAGTCATTGCCGTCAGGAGGCAGGATGCCCGTCGCGAACAAAGCCAGGACGGTCGCGCACGCGGCCAGCGGCGGTAGCGCGTACCACCGGCGTCTGCTCGTGCGAGCAGCGGCTTGGTCAGGGCGTTTTGCGGGCATCTAGTCCAGTGAACCATCTTTTTCTAAGCGTCGCCTGTAAGGCATGCGGGCAGTCTCGCGGGCAGCGCCGGGCTCGCGGGCCGGTGATCAGAAAACGGCTGGACTGGAGGGGCGCCAACGCACAAGATCACGGCATGGTCCTACGCATCCAGTGCTTGTGCATCGACACCACCGACCCTGCTCGGCTGGCCGCCTTCTGGCAGTCCGCGTTGGGCTGGCGTCAAACCTTTGCCGACGACGATGAAGTCGTGCTCGAGCCGCCGGCCGGCAGCCCGCAGGACGGCGTCGCGCCGGATCTGGTGTTTCTGGCCGTCCCCGAGAGCAAGGCCGGCAAGAACCGCCTGCATCTGGACCTGCGACCGGAGGACCAGTCCGCTGAGGTGGCCCGGCTGGAGGAGCTGGGCGCCCGGCGGGTCGATGTGGGTCAGGACGCGAGCGTCAGCTGGGTGGTGATGGCCGACCCGGACGGTAACGAGTTCTGCGTGCTGCGGCCCCTGACCGAGGCCGAGCTCGCCGAAGACGCCGTCAAGGCGGGCTGACCTCGTTCGCCACCCGAGCGCCGCGGCGCCCGGCGCTGGCAGGATGGCGACGTGACGACGCCCGCATTAGACGCCGACCAGTTCAGGAAGCGCATGGAGGTTCTCGCCACCGCCGAGAACCGGAGGAAGTACGAAGGGTTCTTTCCGCCGGACAAGCGCAGGGGCGATGTGTTCATCGGGGTGCGGATGGGCGACACCTTCGCCCTGGCCAAGGAGTTCAAGGGCCTGTCGCTGGCGGAGGTGGAGAAGCTCCTGGAGAGCCCCGTTCATGAAGTCCGGGTGGGCGCGGTGAGCATCATGGACTTCAAGGTTCGCGACAGTAAGGCTTCTGAGTCCCTGAAGAAGGACGTGTTCGACCTGTACCTGCGACGCCACGATCGCATCAACTACTGGGACCTGGTGGACCGCGCCGCCATCAACGTCATAGGGGCGTATCTGCGGGACAAGCCGCGGGATGTCCTGTACGCGCTGGCTACATCGAAAGATATGTGGGAGCGGCGGACTGCCATCGTCGCCACCATCGCGCTCGGAGACTCAGCCGACACGTTCAAGATCGCCGAGCTGCTGATCGAGGAGAAGGAAGACCTGGTACAGAAGGCCACCGGTTGGGCGCTGCGTTCTGCCGGTGGACCCAGGCTCGTGGACTTCCTCGACGAGAACGCGGCCAGGCTTCCTCGGGTCACCTTGCGGTATGCGATAGAGAAGTTCGACAAGGACACCCGGGCGAAGTACCTCAAGGCCAAAGCTCGCTGACTCGTGCGAGAGCGCCTTCTCAGGCGGGTGGTTGGAACGGGCGCATGGTCAGGCCGCTGGTTCCCCGCACCGACCGGATCGCGCCGTCCGGTGCGAATTCGTAGCGCGCCAGCTCACCGACCGAGCCGGTGCCCGGGCCGCTGATCATCTTCAGCGTGGTGTCATCGACGACTTCCAGGGCCACCGGGTCATCGGTCGGGCCGGCCCCGGTCGGGTTGAGTCCGAACAGCCGGCCGTCGAGCAGCGCGACGTCCTGCACCCCCCACAGCGTGGCGAACCGGCCGGTGAACCTGGCGCCGGTCGGTGCGGGCTGGTGGTCCGCCGACGCGGCCAGGTCCATCAGCTTGAACAGCGCCATGGCCAGTGGCTCGGCCGGTCCGTCGACGGCGTTGGTGAGCACCGACACCACGGTCCGGCGCTTCGGACAGGCCAGGGTCCTGGTGATGTGCCCAGGGAAGCCGCCGCCATGCCCGAACAGCTCGTGCTCGCCCACCCGGTTCAGGGACACGCCGAGCCCGTAGCCGTACTCCGCATCCTTGATATCCCACATCCGGTGCCGTAGCTGGCGCAAGGAGTCCTCGCCGAGCAGCCGGCGGTCTCCGGGCAGCTGGTCATCTCCGGACGGCTGGCGGTCTCCGGGCAGCTGGTCATCCCCGGACGGCTGGCGGTCTCCGGGCAGCTGGTCATCCCCGGGCAGCAGGGCGCTGTAGAAACTGGCCAGCTCGGTGGCGGTGGAGAAGAATCCGGTGGCCGAACCGAGCGCGGCGGTATGGACGTGCCCGATCACTGTTCGCTCGGTGGCGTAGGAGAGCGCGCTGTGCCCGGCGGCGAACTCGCCCTGTCGTTCCGGTGGGAGGTCCGGCCCGGTGTCGGCCAGCCTGAGCGGCTCGAGGATCTCGCTCCGGGCCACCTGTTCGAAGGTGGACCCGGTGACCTGCTCGATCACCTGACCCAGCAAGCCGTAAGCGATGTTGGAGTACTTGAACCGCTCGTTGCGGGGCAGCACCGCCGCGGAGGGCTCGGCCGCGATCCGCAGCAACTCGTCCCGGTCGGGATAGGGCCGCGACAGCTGCCAGAAGTCACCGTCCTCACTGTCACGGATCACCCCGCCGCCGTGGCTGAGCAGCTCGCGCAGGGTGGTGTTCGCCACCGCGCTGCCGGCCAGTGCCGGCAGGTGCGCCCCGACCGGATCATCCAGGCGCAACCGGCCCTGCTCGACCAGCCGAAGCACCAGCACCGCGGTGAACGTCTTGGAATGCGAGGCGATCCGGAACAGGTGCCGTTCGGTGAGCGGCGTGCCAGCCGGTTCGTCGGCGTAGCCCAGCGCGGTGGACAGCCGCTGCTGGCCCTCCACGGTGACGCATGCCTGCACGCCGGGAACCCGCAGGAACCAGCGCCGGTAGCCCAGCCAGTCACGGTAGTAGTCCAAGGTGTCCTGCCCGACCACGCCTGCCCCTTTCTGCCGTGAGCTCGCCGCACATCCCGAACAGCTTAGAAAGTCTCGCAGCTCTGAGCACCAGGTGTGCGCAGAATAATTATGTAGGAATCACCTATTGCTACTCATTCGGACATTTAGTTTAATCAGGAGGAGCCACCACACTGTTCTGTCGATCGGGGGATCACGTGCCGGCATTAGTCCTCGGCAACAGCCGCACTGAGGAGATGGTGGGCGAGCTTGCGGCGTTGACTGGCTTGGAGCGTCAGCTCGGTGGCTGCGCGGCGCTGCGTTCACTCTGGTTCACCCAGTCGGGCGATGTGGTCGTCCTACCGTATCCGCCGCGGGATGAGTATCTGACGTATGTCACTGACCTGACCCACACCGATCCCGGCTCCCTCACGGTGTTGGTGCCACCGCCGGGCGTTCTCGGTGCGGACTTGTTGACTCCGGACCGTACCGCTGATCCCGGTTTCCGAAAGCAGGCACAGGCCGCCGTGCGAGAAAGAGGCGTTGACCGGGTCCTGGCGGTCTACAAGGACGTGCCGATCGCGCAGTTCGCCGTTGCCGTGGGATTGGCCTTGCCCGGTCATGCGTTCGCCGCCCAGGGCGGTGACGCGATCGTCAATAGCAAGGCGGCGTTCAGAGCGCTGGCCGCAGGCGCCGGAGTGCCCATCGCGCAGGGCCTGGCCACTACCCGAAAGATCGAGGCTCAGGCAGCGATCACCGAGTTGCTTGCCGCCGGGCACAGCGTGATGGTCAAGCAGGAATATCAAAGTGGCGGGTTCGGAAATGAGATCCTCAGCCCGGTCGCCGGGGTGCGGCTAGCCGGCGCACCGGCAGCGGTCGTGTTGCCCGACTCCGCTGCTGTGGCTGACTATCTGGAGCAGCGCTGGGAAGGGCTCACAGTCGGCGGCAGTCTCAAACTGATCATCGAGCAGTACCTTCCCGATTGCGCCACGGTCTATGCCGAGTACCTGATCTGCGATGAGGGCCCCGAGCTGTCAGGCACCGGGGAGATCTTGATGGAACCGGTGGCGATCGGTGAGATCGTCCCCGCACAGGCCCTCACGCCGGCCAGCCGGACCTTCCTGGTGGAGTCGGGCCTGCGGTTGTGCCGCTCGCTCCATGCGATGGGCTACCGCGGTTACCTGAGCGCCGACGCCGTGCTGACTCCTGCGGGTGACATCGTATTCACCGAGACCAACGGGCGAATCAGCGGCTCCACCCACCTGCACATCTCGATCGGCGCCCGGGTGCTCGACGCCGCCCACCGCGGCCGGCGGGTGCTGCTGCAGCTCAGCGGTTGGGCAGTGCCGTCCTTCGCCGCCGCGGTCGAGCGGCTCAGGGACGCCGACTTGGCCTTTGACCGCGAGACCGGCGTCGGGGTCGTGCTCGTCAGCGATCTGATGCCCGATGGCACCCTTTCCTATTGCGTGGTCGCCGAGAACCTTGAATCGGCCCGAGCGCTCGACCGCCGGCTCACCGGGTTGTTCGACCTGGCGGCTCAGGGGAGCACGGTCGACGCGGGCGATTCGGATATGAGCAATAGATGAGGGCCGCGGTAATGCGCAGGGTCGGTGGCCCGGACGTGCTAGTTGTTGAGGATCTGCCCGAACCGCTGCCCGGCGTCGGCCAGAGCCTGGTCGACGTGACGCTCGCGGGCGTCAACTTCGATGACCTCGAGCGGCGAAACGGTGACCACCAGCCGCTGTCGCTACCCGCCGTGCTCGGGGTCGACGTGGTGGGCCGCAGGCGTCGCGACGGGCGCCGGGTGGCCGTGCTGCTGCGCGACGGCGGTGGTTACGCCCAGGTCGTCGCCGCCGAGGACCGGCACTCCATCGACCTTCCCGACCACGTCGAGGACGATCAGGCCAGTGGCCTCACCGAACAGGGCTGCACCGCCTACGGCGCGTTGATGCTGGCGGGGCGGCTGCGTCCCGGAGAAGCGGTCGCGGTTTCCGCCGCTGCCGGTGGCGTCGGCCACCTGGCGATCCAATTGGCTTTGGCTTATGGAGCCAACCCTGTCATCGGTCTGGCGTCCACCGCCGCCAAGCGGGAACTGGTCACCGAACTCGGAGCCCACCGCGTCCTGGACCCGGCTCACGGGGACCTCGGTGAGCAGTTGCGCGAGGCCTCCGGCGGACGAGGGGTGGACCTGTTCATCGACTCCGTCGGCGGAGCGGCGGCCCGTTCGGCCCTCGACGGGCTGGCGCCATTCGGTCGACTGGTGTCCATCGGCTGGCGGGCGGGCGATGACCGGTCCGGTGACCGGTGTGGGCCGATCCAAGTGTCCACTGAAGCGCTGACCGACCGGTCCATCGGTTGCGCGGGGTTCTGGATGCGGCACGTGGTGGAGGACCGGCAACTGCTGTGCCGCATCGCCGACGAATTGTTCGACCTTTCCAAGCGAGGCCAACTGGTGGCCCGGATAGATCGGATCGTGGCGCTGACCGAGGTGGGCCAGGCGCACGTTGCGATGGCCGCCCGGGTCACCGCCGGCAAGGTGCTGGTCGATGTGAACAGGGAGCGCTGAGATGTACACCCGTTACTGCCGTTCGATGCTGTGCACCCCGGCGACCGACCTTGGCAAATACGCCAAGTGCCACCAGTCCGGCGCTGACATCTGCCAGGTGGATCTGGAGGATTCCGTTCCACTGCCGCAGAAGGAGGAAGCGCGCCGCAAGGCGTCGGCGTTCTTCTCCGCCCGAACCGCGACCTCGACGACCGCGCCGGTCCGCTGCGCGGTGCGCATCAACGCCGTGACCGAGCTGAACGGATTGTGCGACCTGCTGGCACTGCGTGGCTACCCGACCAAGCCGGACATCGTGGTTGTTCCCAAAGTGGAGTCCGCCCGCGACATCGAGATCGTCGAATCGGTGCTCAGCGAGGACTGCCCACGGCTGGAGCTGATGGCGATCATCGAGACACCGCGCGGACTGGAGAACCTGACCGCGATCGCGACGTCCTCGCCACGGCTGCGGGCCCTGATCTTCGGATCCGCGGACTACGCCGCGGCGCTCGGCATCGGTTTGGCCTGGGAACCGTTGGCCTATGCCCGGTCCAGGCTGGTCAACGCTGCCCGGGCGGCGAACATAGACGCGATCGACTCACCGCAGTTCAACCTGACGGATCAGCTCTTGCTCGGTCGCGAAGCCGAGCGCGCGCAGAGTTTGGGTTTCAGCGGCAAGATCGCGCTGCACCCGCGGCAAATACCTGTGATCAACGAAGTCTTCTCACCGAACGCGGCCGAGCTGGAGCACGCCTATCGCGTCGTCACCGCCGCCCACCGCAGCGGACAGGGCATCACCACAGTCGGTGGCTCAATGGTTGGCCGGCCGTTCTACCAGGCGTCCCAGCGGCTGCTGGACGAGTTCGGTCAGCTCACCACGGCCGGGCAACAACCCCGCCCACCCCTGAACACCGAGTCAAGTACGGCAGAAGCTCGACGAGGAGAGCAACGATGACCGAGACCGAGATCCGGCACCCAGTCGTGGGACCGCGCCGCTACCGCAACGGCGAGAAGATGGTGCAGGGCTCTGACCCGGTGTGGCAGGCCGCCCTGGACCATGGGCTGATCGGCATCGAGGTCGATGTCCGGTCGAGCAACAGCTTTGTCGTGCCCGAGACCGGCCACGAGTTCATCAACATGTGCTCGTGTGACTATCTCGGCCTCAACTCTCACCCAGCGATCATTGAAGGCGCGATCCAGGCGTTGCGAGAGGCCGGGACGATAATGCTGTCCAATTCGCCTACCCGGATCCGGCACACCCTGGACGCTCGACTCGAGGAGGAGCTGGGCCGGCTGTTCGACAGTCCTGTGCTGTTGGGCATGTCCTGCACCGCGCTCACCTCAGGAATCCTACCGCTGGTGGCCTCCGGTCAACTTGCCCCCGGCGGACCGCGGGTGATGGTTTTTGACCGCTTCTGCCACTTCTGCATGTCCTACGTGAAGCCGATCTGCGCCGATGAGAGCCTGGTGCTCACCTGCGATCACAACGATCTGGACTACCTGGAGGCCCTTTGCAGGCGGTACCCGAGCGTCGCCTACGTAGGCGACGGCGCCTACTCGATGGGTGGCTCGGCGGCCCTGGCCGGGTTGCTGGAATTGCAGGATCGATACGGCATGTTCCTCTACCTCGACGACTCCCATTCGCTGTCGTTCACGGGTGAGCGGGGTGAGGGCTTCGTCCGCTCCCAACTGAGCATGAACGAACTCACGGTGATCACTGCCAGCCTGAGCAAGGGGTTCGGCGTCGGCGGCGGAGTGGCAATGCTGGGCAGCCAGCACATGGTGGATTTTTTGAGCCGGCACGGCGGACCGGTGGGCTGGTCGCAGCAGATGGCGCTACCGCTGGTCGGCGCATCGCTGGCAAGCGCGGCCATTCACCGCTCGCCTGAGTTAGGCGAGTTGCAACGGAAGCTTCAGTCCAATATCGAGTGCTTCGATGGGCTGCTGCCTACCTCGTTCTCGGGTAACGGCCTGCCGGTTCGTCGGGTCACAGTGGGCGATAGCGACCGGGCGATCCAGCTGTCGGCCGAACTCTATCGTCGCGGCTTCTACAGCTCCGCGGTGTTCTTTCCCATCGTCCCGAAAGGCGAGGCCGGGATCCGGATCATGATCCGGGCCGACCTCAGCCACGAAATGCTGGCTTCCTTGGCCGGGCACGTGACCGAACTGACGTCGGCGCTGTGAGGGCCCACCAGCAGGTCGGTGACACGACCGAGGCGCAGCAACCGATCGGGTACCGCAAGGTCGGGGACAGCCGCTACCGGGAGGTGGTCGGTTTCTGCTACGAGGACCTCGCGGTGGGCATCGTCATCGAGCATCGGCCCGGTCGCACCGTGACCGAGATGGACAACGTGCTGATGAGCATGCTGAGCATGAATGCCTCGCCGCTGCATATCGACGCCGCGTTCTGCGCCCAGGGCCGATGGGGCCAGCCGCTGGTCTCAAGCCTGGTGACCCTGAGCATCATCGGCGGCATGGCAGCGCGCAGCACCAGCGGGCGGGCCATCGCCAACCTCGGCTGGGATCACATCCGGCTGACCAACCCGGTGTTCGTCGGTGACACGCTCTATTCGGAAAGCGAAATCACCGGCAAGCGGCTGTCAGCCAGCCGGCCGGGCGAAGGCATCGTGCACTGCCGCACCACCGGGACCAAGTCAACGGGTGAGGTCGTGCTCAGCTTCGAGCGCAGCTTTCTGGTGCCGACCCGGGAGCACGACGGCCATCCCACCGCTGGGTACTGACCGCGTCAGGACCCCCTCAACCTCGATTACCCACCACTTTCACCAGATGAGGTACCCATGCAGCTGAACAGCTACGACGATTTCACTCCGCTGCGCGAGATCATCGTTGGATCGGCGGCGAACTACCTTTCCCACGACCGGGACCTGACCTTCGAGCTGTTCCATTACGACAACCTGACCGGCTACGGCACTGAGCTGGCGAACCCGCGGTTGAGCGCCGGTGGCAGTGGCGCGGCGGAAAGCTGGAAGATCAAGCGACGCTATACCGAGGAGCTTCATGAGGACGTGGAAACGCTCGCGGCAACCATCGCCTCGCTGGGGGTCACCGTGCATCGCCCGCTACCCCTGCCGCCGGATCCGGCTCCCATCGCCGGCCTGGGCTGGCAGGCAGCCCCTACCCCTGCGCTGAATATCCGCGACAACACCCTCATTCTCGGCGACGAAATCATCGAGACCCCGCCGGCTGTGCGCTCCCGCTACCTCGAGACCCGGCTGCTGGCGCCAGTTTTCCAGCGGTACCTCCAGGCGGGTGCCCGGTGGACCACAATGCCTCGACCACTGTTGACCGACCTGTCCTTCGACCTGTCTTATGCGCGTGACTCGATGAGCGTGCGACGCCTGGAGGTGATCGAGGACCCGCAACCCAGCCCCTACGATGTCGGTCTGGAGATGATGATCGACGCCGCCCAGGTGCTGCGGCTGGGCCGGGATCTGCTGATCAACATCGCGCATGAGAATCATCGGATGGCGGTCGACTGGCTGGAGCGCCACCTGGAAGGTCGGTACCGCATTCACCGCGTGAATCGAATGGCCGATGGCCACATCGACAGCATGCTGCTGGCGGTCCGGCCCGGCCTCTTCCTGGCTCGCAACGAGAATTTGCGCAACCTGCTGCCCGAGGAACTGCGGTCCTGGAAGTTCCTCATCCCACCGCCGCCGGACCCGGGAGATTTTCCTGTCTACGACGATGGCGACCTGGTGCTCACCAGTCCCTACATCGACCTGAACGTGCTGTCCATCGATGAGGACACGGTGCTGGTCAACGAGGACTGCACCGGTGTGCGCAAGCTGCTCGAGGCCGAGGGCATCACCGCGATTCCGGTCCGGCATCGGCACCGGCGGCTGTTCGGTGGGGGATTCCATTGCTTCACCCTCGACACCCGCCGCGACGGCGGTTGCGAGGACTACCTGTCGTAGCCAGTGGGCTGTGCCGACGGGCCGCTCGTAACTGGCGGCTTGGAAGTCGAAGTAGCGACGATGCGCCTCCGGGTGATCCATCCGATGATGCTAGAACCAGTTAACGTGGCAGGGTGAGCATCGAGGTCAAGCCCGCGACACTGGCACGGTTCGACGATGTGGCGATCATGCTGGGGCCGAAGAATCCCGAGTCCTCGGTGTGCTGGTGTCTGAGCCACCGGGTGGACCTAAAGACCAACCGGGAGCTCGTCGGACGCGCCCGGGGCGAGTTCGTCCGCGAGCTCTGCGGCCGCGAGGTGGCGCCGGGCGTGCTGGCCTACGAGGGAGACGAGGTCGTCGGATGGGCGGCCGTGGCGCCGCGGTCGGAGCTGCCGTTCGCGAGGTCCAGAAAGATCCCGCACGTCGATGACCTGCCGGTCTGGTCGGTGTGGTGCATCCGGGTGCGGCCGGGTCACCGCGGCAGGGGGATCTCTCCCGCCCTGCTCGACGGGGCGGTGGCTTACGCGCGGTCCCAGAACGCGCCGGCCGTCGAGGGCTACCCGGTTGACAACCAGGGCGCCAAGGTCGACGTCACCATGGCCTACGTGGGCACCCGGAAGCTCTTCGAACGAGCGGGCTTCACCAAGGCCGCCGACACCGACGCGGTCTCCGGCGGCTTTCCACGGGTGGTCATGCGACGCGACCTGCGCTGAGGTGGATCTTCAGTCAAATTTTTCCGCAAGCTCGCTCATGGCCAACGTTCCCCAGAGGACGACCAGGCCGACCACGACCTTCACCCGCAGCGGAGCCGAGAAGCCGAACCTCTTCCTGAGAAGGGTGTCCGCCGGAGGAAGATAGAGGAGGGAAAGAAGCAGGTAGAAGACTCCGGGAACGGGATGTATCAGAAGCACATTCAGCACGCCGATCACGAGAAAGGTCAGGCCGAACACCCAACCGATCACGTTGAAGACCGCTGAGCGTGAGCTGGCGCTGCTTGCCTTCACGGACTCACCTCCTTCCTCTAGTAGACCATCGCGTCAGGTGGCTTCGAGCCCCCACGGTGCCTCCTGCCCCGACGATACAATTGAGCCGAAAGCTGACGCCTCTCTCCAAGGCAGGACACGCATCGTGACCCACTTGAACTCCTCGCTGCCTCGCTTTCACCTGGCAGTGCCGGTGGACGACCTGGCCGCGGCGCGGCGCTTCTATGGCGGGGTGCTGGGCCTGGCCGAGGGCCGCAGCGCGGACACCTGGGTCGACTGGAACCTGCACGGCCACCAGTTCGTCACGCACCTGGTGCCCGGCCGCGCCCAGCGGGCCCACAACCCGGTCGACGGCCACGACGTGCCGGTGCCGCACTTCGGACTTCTGCTGGAGGTCGGGCAGTTCCAGGAGCTCGCTGATCGGCTGCGGGCGGCGGACACCGAGTTCGTCATCGAGCCCTACCTGCGTTTCGAGGGTCAGGCCGGCGAGCAATGGACGATGTTCCTTCTCGACCCGGCGGGCAACGCCCTGGAGTTCAAGGCATTCGCTGACGATGCCCAGGTCTTCGCCGTCTAGAGACCGACCGTGGCCGAGCTTGCATCTGCGATGGAGCATGGTCACCAACGAAGAACGATGTCCCTACTAATCTGGGGATGTCGCGACAATAGTATTCGCCCGTCGCCCAGCAGGTGTCACTTACCGAACAGCCGCTCCAGCACCGGTTCCAGCTCGCCGGTGTCGCCGGGCAGAATGGAGGAATGCAAGTTCCTCGCGCAGGGCGCCGGCCTGCTTAATAGGACTCGTACCGACGCACCCTGCGCAGCCGCCACGGCAACGGCAGGTGCACAGCACCGGCCTGCACCAGCCCGTCCTTGGTCCGGATGCGAGCGAAGGCGTTTTCTTTCCAGCCTGACTCCTCGACGGCGCCCGCGAACACGGCGTCCACCACATCACGCAGATAGGGCAGCGACTTCTGAACATCCCCGAAGACCTCGAACCAGGTTCTGCCGACGGTGATGTTGATCGTGTTTTCTTCCACGGCGATGTCGAGATTGGCCGCACGGCTGTTGCGCGGTCGCACCTGCGTGAACCACATCCCGGCGCGGTCACCCCACACCAAGGTGACCTCCGCAGCGCCGGCGTACGGCAGCAGCGCCTCCAGCACGAGATCCAGCACCGCGACGTCGTCCGGAGACGGAGTGCTCGGGTCAGTCACGTACCGAGGGTAAGGCTGGTTACCTGGTGGCGCCTTCCGGCAGCGGGACCAGCAGCTGTTTCGGGTGGCCGGGCATTTCCAGACGCTTAACGACACGGAGCCGGAGTGAACCGTGGTGTCCGGATCCCCGTTGTACTCGGACCTCAATTGATGATTTCGCCACGCTCGCTTGAGAGAAGCACCGACAGACGCTCCCGCCATGTCTGCAACTGCTCGGGTGTTAGCCGCGTCCACTCGGTGATCTCACCTACGATCCGCAGCGGGGCGCTACTGCGGTACGAGCGGGTGGGATTACCGGGGAACTTCTTGTCGGTCACGTTCGGGTCGTTCTCGAACGCCCCAGTCGGCTCTACTGCATACACTCTCGGAACCGCTTCACCCTCCGCGAGTTCTGCAGCGATCTCCGCAGCGAGGCCGGCTCCATCAACAAGCGCGGTGAAGTAGATGTGGTTCATGACGATCTCGGGACGCTCAGAGCGCAGGCTTCGGCGACAGGATCGGTGTCGTCGCGCCGGACGGTTCTACGAGCCCTCACGAGCTGCCACGGTCACTGCTAAGACGCAACGGTGGTCGCCGGAGAGTTTCCGCGCACCCTGGTCGAGGCCGAGATCACTGCCCGGCGGCGTCGCAGTGAAGGCTGCGCGCGCGAGTATTAAGCGGCACTTGGCTGAACCCCTCAGCAGAATCGACAAGTTGGCGCTTGAATTGTTTGACTTTAGCCAGGTCGGCTAAACCGGCAGTCCAGTGGGATCACCTGCAGTCCCCTAGGCACCTTGCAGCAGGCATCCGGCCGCACTCGCCGCCCGTCCAGCCTCAATGACCCACCATGGCTGCCGATACATCTCGGCGATTCGGCAGTGACTCCGATGCGATGACCGCAGCCCCTCAGTTCCACGGTGATCCGGCATTGCTCCCAACGCCATCGGGCCTGCCTATGTCCACCTCACGGGTCACTCCGGCGCGATGGAACAGACGGAGGTCACTTGATGCCGGTGCTGGCTACCCCTTCGGCGATCTGGCGTTGCAGCAGTAGGAACACCGCGAGCAGGGGAAGGATGCCCAGCACCGCTGAGGCCATTGTCTCGGCGTACTGGATCGCAGAGCCGCCGATCAGGCTGCTCAGCCCGACGGGAATGGTCTGCGACTTGGTCTGGGTGAGGACCAGCAGCGGCCAAAGGAAGGCGTTCCATGACGTGATGAAGGTGAAGATCGCGACCGCAGCGGTCGCAGGCCGGGCCAGTGGCATGCAGACCTGAAAGTAGATCCGCCACCAGGTGGCGCCGTCGATACGCGCGGCCTCGATGAGGGCTATCGGGATGCCCTTGATGAAGGAGTGAAAAATGAAGACAGCGACCGGGATGGCGATGCCGGGCACGATGACCGCCCAGTAGGTGCCGAGCAGGTGCAGTGCTCGGAACTGCAGGAACCTCGGCAGGATGAGCGCCTCTGTGGGCAGCATCAGGCCGGCCAGGATCAACGCGTAGACGGCGTACCTGAACCGGTAGTTCAAGTGGACGAGGGCGAACGCGACCATTGAGCAGACAATCACGGTGAAGATCACCGTGAGCGTCGAGATGATGAAGCTGTTGACGTACCACCAGCCGAGGGGGCTGGAGTTCCAGGCGGAGCTGTAGGCATCGAAGTTCCACTGGCTGGACCACGGACGCGTGGGGTGCGCCGCGATCTCGTCATTGGGCCGCAGCGAGGTGATGACCGCCCAGGCCAAGGGGACCAGCCAGATCAGCGCGAAGAGCGTCACGCAGGTGGCGGCCAGCCGGTTGAACGCCTTTCCGGCCTGGTCGGGCCGGCCTCCCTGACGCGACGTTCTGGCGCCAGCCACGGGATCGGCCAGGATCGTTGCCATATTTGTGATCCTTTCAGGCGTTCGCAGGGTCGGGGCTGCGCCGGTTGCGGACCAGGAGCCAGCCGACGGAGACCAGAACCAGGATCACGAAGTAGACCATCGTCGCGGCGGCCGCATAGCCGCCTCGGTAGGCGGTGAACCCGGTGTCGAAGATGTACTGGATGACCGGACGCGTCGAGTAGTTCGGACCACCGGCCAGCAGGATGTAGATCTGGTCGAACACCTTCAGGGAGGCAAGCACCTGCAAGATGAGCACCAGGCTCATCGTCGGGCGCAGCTGCGGGACGGTAACCCATTTGACTTGCTGCCACGGCCCGGCGCCGTCGATCGACGCCGCCTCATAGACCTCCTCCGAGAGCTCCTGCAGGGCCGCGGTGTAGAGGATGAAATTGAAGCCGAAGGTCCACCACAAGGTGAGCAGCACCACGGCGAACCAGGCGCCGGAGGTGGTGCCGAAGAAGTTCGGGGGGGTCAGTCCGACCCAGGTGAACGCGTTGGTGATCAGGCCCGTCTGCGGCGTGTACATGAAAGCGAAGATCAGGCAGACCGCCGAGGACGGCACGACGTAGGGCGCGAAGAAGGCGATCCGAAAGAACCATCGGTTGTGCACCATGCGTGAGGCGAGGATCGCGAACACCATCGGTAGCAGCACCAGCAGTGGAGTGGTGAGAAGCGTGAACAGCACCGAGTGCCACATCGAGACCCAGAAGTCCCTGTTCCCCAACACATCCACGTAGTTGGATACGCCCACCCAACTCCCGAGGCCGGATCTCACCGTGGTCGTGTTGAACAGGCTGATCACGATCCCGACAAGCACGGGACCGATGAGGAAGAGGATGTAGAGGACCATGAACGGGGCGCTGAAGAGCCACCCAGCCCGATTCTCGCCGTCGAAGCGACGCTTCTTGGCCGGCGCGGGACGCGCGTCGGTGCTGGCCCCCGTTGGCAGTGTCGCCACGGCACTCATCTCGAACTCCTCACGTCACAGGCGGTCGAGCGGTGGAGAACGTCTGCAGGCTGCTTCTGATCGCGTCCACTCCCTGCTTGGGACTGGTGGCCCCGGTGAGCACGCTCGCCACGACCGACCCCATCGCGGTTTGGAAGTCCGAGCCGGCGCCGGTGTACCAGCCCACCGGGTCGTACACCGCGTCGAAGGCGGCCTGGGTGTAGTTGCTCTGCGGTTTCAGTGCCCCGAACTCGGCGCCCTTCTGTGCCGGAAGCCACGCCGGCACGTGGCCGCCCTCGGCCCAGAGAGTGCTCTGGTCCAGTAGCCCCTTGATGAAGTTCACGGCATCGGTGGTCCGCACTGCCGAGCGCCCCGAGCTCTTCGGGATGACCAGGGAGTGCGAGTCCGCGTAGGCGACTGGCTTGGATCCGAGGAGCGCGGGGAAGGGCTCGATGTTGAACTGCAGACCCTTGACCTTCCGGTAGGTCGGCAACTGCCACACTCCCTCGAACAGGAAGCCGACCTTGCCCTGGCTGAACAGGCTCGACGTCGTCGTCGCCGTCGCTGTGCTCGGCATCAGCTTCTGCGACCCGGTGAGGCTCTGGAGAAAGGCGAAAGCCTCCTCCATCGCGCTCTGGTCGATGGTCACCTTGGTGCCCTGATCGGTGACGAGTGGCTCGGCCGCGCCGAGGTACACCATGCTGAAAAAGCGCCAGCAGGTCGATGGGCTGGCCGTGATAGTGGCGACGGCCCCGAACTGCCCTCCGGAAGCGTCCTTCATCGCCTTGAGGGCGTTGCGGAAGTCATCGGCGCCCGACATGGGCTTGAGCCGGTCTCCGGTGTCGTCGAGCAGCCCGGCTTTCTTGGCCAACGCCGTGTTGTAGTAGAGCACGAACGGGTGAGTGTCCAGGGGCACCGCGTAGGTGATGCCGTCGACCGTCGCCTTCTTCCAGGCAGCGGGGGTGAACTTGTCCTCGGTGATGCCGGAAGTGCGGAACTGGTCCCCGATGGGTTCCAGCAGGCCGGCCTGCGCGAGCAGCGGCAGCCGGGACAGGTGCGCGACCCCGACGTCTGGGGGGCGGCCGCTGGACGCAGCCAGCGCGAGCTTCGTGTAGTAGGGGTTGCCCCAGGACAGCAGCGTGGCCTCAACCGAGCGCTGGCTCGGTTTCTGGTACTTCTGGACCATCGTGGCCATGTTCGCGCCGTCACCACCGCCGAACAGGTGCCAGAAGATGACGTCAGCCGTCGACGGCTGCCCCCCGGAGAAGCTCGTGGCGACCGGGGAGCCGCAGGCCGACAGCACCCCCGCGAGAGTGAGACCGCCGCCAGCGGCCAGGAACTGGCGGCGCGAAAGTCCGGTCATGAGACCTCGGCTGTGGACGCGCATGAACGCATACCGTGCTGTGCAAGCTCCTGAGGGCTCATCAGGTGCGCCATCGCGGCTCCTCCATTGGACCGATGCGTGACCTAGGCGAGGATCTTGGCTTATGTGTCACAGCGATGCAACCTGGACACGCGCTCAGCGTCGCCCGGCGTTCAGGGCCGGCCGAGGTGATTAATGGGATGCCTGCCGCAGGCGGGTGCCGCGCCCAGATCGACCGCTACATGTCACGGGTCTACTTGGGAGGGACGGGAAGGGCCCGAGCGGCGGCCCGCTGGGTCGCGCGGGCTGCTGAGAGTGTCGAGCGGAACTCGCTCCTGATGTTCTGGTCCAGAGGGATCACCGACCGGGATCGGTTCGTCTTCAAGTCGCCAGCTGTGCGCGGAAGTCGTCGAGCTCTGTAGCGGCGGTTCTGAGGTCGGCGTCGATGCCTCGTTCGATCATCTTCACGTAGACCATGTCGCCGGTCTGGGCGATGCGGCCGATGCCATTGGCGGAGGCGATGACCCGAGCTTGAACGGTGGCCAGGAATTCGTGCAATGCGCCCGCCCAACCGTAGGTGGTCAGGAACAACTCGAGACGCCGACGCCTATCGTCGAATGCGGTGAAACCCTCTCGTTCAACCACGTGGCGCGCGTGCAGCGGCACCCAGGCGAAGACGGTGAACGCAAGGTCCCATTCTGCCGTCACCGGGCCTGCAAAGTCCCAATCGAAGAAGCCGACCAGCCGGCCATCGTCACCCCACGCGGCGTTGTACGGCGCCGCATCGTTGTGCCCGACGATCAAACCCGGACGCCAGCACCCGCCCTCCCGCCACACAGCGTCGAACGGTGGAACGAAACTGGCGACGGCTGCATGGAAGGACCGCAACCATGTTGCGACCTGGATGAGCGCGGAGTCGCTGTGCACCCACGGCGGCCACGGCATCCGGGTGCCCACAGTGCGCCCTGGCAGCAGGCTGAGGATCTCTCGTCCGGCCTCGTCGATGCCCAAGGCATGCGGCGCTCCGATGAACCCGCATGCCGACAGATGGGCGAGCAACGCGTGCACCGACGATGTCCACGGTCCGATGGGGCGACGCACCGTATCGCCCACTCGCAGGGCACCATCGGCATTGCCACCCGGCAGCCGGCCCTCGTCGTCCACCTGGTGATTGTCTCACCGCGTGGCGTGGTTGCGTCTGGCGGAGTTCCAGTAAAGCCGTCCGGTGATTGTCCCGGTGACGGGGCGCAATGAGTCTCGCAGCTGCTACGAGCATGCGCTATGGACGTCATCGTGGATGTGCTCGCCGTGACGCGCATGCTCTGGTGGTCCCGGTTCGCGGTGCGGGTGGCTCCGGCGGCGCGCCTCACGCATTGGCGATCGCCGCGATCTCGCCCGACCAGGTGACTGCTTGCGCCAGCGTCGTCGGGCTGGCCCCATTCGACGCACCCGGCCTCGACGTGAACGCGCAGCCCGCCGTCACGACGACAGCTACCGCCACCTCCCTCGTCACTCAACCTGGCACCACGGTCACAGCTACGCCGACGAAGTGATCGCCACGAAGACCGTTCAGGTGCGAGTCACGTTCACACCGCCGCCGGTGGCGGAGACCTCTGATGGGCAGTACGTGGTGAGCGGCGAGATCAAGGCGGGGTTGTGGCACACCGACGACGGCGACTGCTACTACGCCCGCCTCAGCGATCTGGAGGGAGGGGTGAACTCGATCATCGCTAACGGGAACACAGGCCCAGCCACGATCCAGATAAACCCTTCGGATAGGGCTGTCGAGTTCAGCGGTGGATGCACCTGGCGGAAGATCGGCTAAGCCTCAAACGCAAAGGAAGCGCCTCACCTCCCGACGTATCGGTGAGGTGGGGCGCGCTTCTGTGTTGCTGGGCTTTAGCGCGACCAGGCAAGCCTGCACGAGATCGAGGGATATCTTTTGCGTCGATATACCAGCGGCCGCTAGAGCCGAAACGCAATGTGAAAAAATTCAATATTGTGCGCCGCCAGGTGTCTGAGTTCAGGACATAGTTGGCAGGTGTCTCGCGTCATCGTTTACACCCTGACGGTGGGGGTGGCAGGCGATGTCGATGGCGCGGGTAGTAATCATGGCCGTGGTGGTGGAGGGCCGGTCCAAGAGCGAGGTGGCCCGTGATTACGGTGTGTCCAGGCAGTGGGTGCAGACGCTGGTGCGGCGCTACCGGACCGAGGGCGAGGCCGCGTTCGAGCCGCGCTCCCGCCGCCCGCACAGCAGTCCGCGACGAACTGCCGACGCTGTCGAGGACGCGATCGTGGCCCTGCGCAAGGAGCTGGCCGGGGCAGGGCATGACGCCGGAGCTGAGACGATCGGCTGGCATCTGCGTCAGCGGACCGGGTCCGCGCCGTCGACCGCGACGATCTGGCGGGTGCTGTCGCGGCGCGGGTTCGTCACCGCGCAGCCGCACAAAACGACGACGGGCGGCCGGGCTACTTCTCGGCCTACCTTGTCCGCCCGTTCCGGTTCGGGCAGCTCGGGCACACCGCGGACCAGACGCGGCTGGCGGTGGAGTTCGAGCCGGCCGACGACGGCGGGCAACCGTTCCGGTGCACCATCCACGCGACCATGCTCCGCAACCTCGCGGCGTACCTGGCGCACCGCCGACGTGGAGGAGGGGTGGCGACCGGCCCGGCAGGTCAAGCACGCCGATGCCTGATCGGGAGGAACCCGGCCAGGTGCACCTGGACAACCGGTGCGTGCTCTCCGACCGGGAAGCCCAGGTGGTCCGGCTGCTGCTGACCGGTCACCGGGTACCGGACATCGCCCGCCAGTTGTTCCTCAGCCAGTCCACCGTCCGGAACCACCTGTCCATGGCGTTCCGGAAGCTGCGGGTGGACTCGCAGCAGGGGCTAACGCTGCTGTTCCATGAGCTGTCGCGCGAGGAGTACACCCCGGCTGCCATGCTCGGCGGCGAGGTTCTACAACGGCCTAGGCCGCTCTGCACGGCCTGCCGCACCCCCTGGTGGCGCTGAGCACGATCCCAATTGAACGGCGGCGGGTCTAATTGGCCCGCCGCCGTTCTGTGCGCTGGCGCACCCACTGAGAGGACAACATGAGGACACCTACTCGCTCAACCCGTCGGTGGTGAGCCGAATCCCGAGTGCCCGACTTGGCGCTAGGGGTCAGGTCGAGGGGCCGGCGAGTTCGTCTGCGAGGACGACGTGCATGGCGTGGGACCAGAGCAGCGGGCTGGCGGTCGCGCCCCATCTCGACCGCCAGTAGGCGAGCATGTGGGGTGACTGGACGTGGTCGGCGACCTGTTCGGGCAGGTAACCGTCGCTGTTGGCTCGCGATTCGATCCAAGCCAGCATCCGCTCGGCGAGTCCGTGGTCGCCGAGCGCCAAGCACGACCAGCCTAGCGAGGCGGCGAGCAATATCCATTCGCTGCCGCCGTAGAACGTGTCGCCCAGATAGCGGCGCACCCCTCCGCCCGGCACAAGCAACTCTTCCCGCACCCGCTGCACCGTGGTGCGGTAGAGACCGGAGGTGGTGTCCACCAGGCCGAAGGGAACGCCGATCCAGAGCAGTGACCCGTCGATGCGGGTGTCCCCGGGGTAGCGAACGAAACTGCCGGCCAGGGTGTGTTCAGGTCCGGTGATGCGCTCGACCAGGGCGCCAGTCATCACCGTGGCGGCGGCATCGTCGAGCAGCGTTCCCGCGTCACGCAAGCCGGCCGCGACCGCGGCCAGCGAGGAGGTGTGGCGGTTGCCGGATGTTCCTCCCAGCAGTCATAGCAGGGTTGGTCGCCGGCGGCGAGCAGGTAACGGATGGTCAGTCTCATCGCGGCTTCCAGTTGGTCGTCGAGCACGCCACCTCGCCGGATGTGGTCGGCGACGGCCCACAGCCAGAACCCGTAGCAGTCGGTCTGGTAGTTGGGCCATTCCTCCTCGCCGGCGATCTCCTCCTGGCCGTCCAGGGTGAACCGGGCCGGCATCATGACCAGTCCTGTGACCCTGCCCTCCCGGACAGCGGCGATCGCCTGATCGACACGATGCTCGTGGGCCAGCACCGTTTGGGCGACCCAGTGGTGCCAGGCCGAGGCGGCGTCGCGGCGCCCGGCCCGGTCCAGTGCGTAGGCACACCATGACCCGTCGCGCAGCCAGCCGTACTGGTAGACGTCGTGAACAGTGCTGGCGGGGATGGCCCCGGTCGATGTCTGTGCCGAGGCGAGCAGTTGGACGCTGCTGCTGACGCTGAGGCGGGTCATGAAGAACAATCTCTCACGAGCAGCCGCCAAGGGGTGTGGCGGGCCGCGGCCAGCTCCGGCCCGAATCGACGCTTAACCGATTCCCTCTGATTTGATATCCGGTGCTGACTTTACGATGCCCGGAATTGCTGGGCTGCATGAGCACTGGTTACGCGCCCTGCGCCGCCGCACGTCGTACAGCCAGTGCCATGTCATTGCCCAAGCTCGGCAGTGCGAAGCGTAACCTTCGAGTGCGGTCTGATCTCACGTGCATACGGCCTATGCAGACCCCTTTGCGTGTGTCCCATTGCATAACTGAGTAGTGACCCGGCAACAGGCCTCGTATCGTGACTCCTACATCATGCAGGGGCTCTCGTGGGGGTAGGGTGCCGTGATGTCTCTTCGGCACTCCCCGCAAGAGCCAAACGATGGCTTGTTGATCGTCGCGGCACGCGAACACCTCGATGCTCTGCGTTGCGACCTGGATGTCGGCTACGGCGTCCTGCTGGGCGAAGCGGAGCCATTCCACGTGCTTGATGAACCCTGCCATGGCGCCGATAGAGCGGCGCGTTCCTGCTGTGAGCACATGAGGTCTGCGCGCCGGCCAGCGCATGCCGCAGCCTGCTCCACCGCTTGCCAGATGCGCCCACATCATGTGGCGCTCGTACTCGTCGTCGAACTTTTCGGTCATCATTCTATTTAAGTTATTGAAGAGGTTGATCGGACCATGCTCTGTGTCGGTGAACGGCCGATCCGACGGGGTTCTCTGTAATCCGTAGCGGACGTACTGAGCCATAGTAAGCGCTGGCACCACCGTGTTGGTGGGACGATCAATGCCGCGCCGGTGGTAAATATGGGTCGAGGCGAAGTCGAGATTTGGATGGCGAAAAACCAACTGTTCGTAGTCCCCTTTGGGTTCAGGGCCAAAAATAGAAACCGTCTGCGGGCGCGTATAGCCCCAGCAACGCATCTCAACTTCGCGCACTGCATCCGAAATCCGCGCGATCACAGCGCCCTGTTGCTTTGGCGTGCCGCCATAATTAGGGTGAATTTCATTGAACAAATCCCACGCGGCGAACGCGCCGCAACCGCCCCAGCGTTCCGCCACGAACTGCAAGCGGCGAATGGTTGCGGCAATCGTCGCCTCTTCGGTGAAGAAGGCTTGCAATGACTGTGCCGGTCCGCCATTGGCCACGTTGTAGGGATGATGGTGCCAGCGCGTAGCCATCCAGTAATTGTCCCAGGGCGCTAAGAGCACTCGCAGGCCAAAGCGTTCGCAGCGCTCGAACAGGTCGTCCCAAAGGCGCACCATGGGAGGATTGAACCTCCCGACGGGACGTTCGAAGAAGCGCGTATTGACGTGCGCATACTCCAGCATGACGCGGAGAATGTTAACGCCATTCTCCGCCATGTCCTGCAAATATGCTTCAACGCCCGCGATGCCCTTCCGCCGGTATAAGCCGTTCAAGCTGGGCCAGCTTACGGCGTCATTGGGGCCTAGAAATAAAAACGGCTCGCCATCGAAAGTCTCAAAGTAACGCCCTCCGGGTGCGACACGAATCGGCGAAAGCCTCGACACAAGCCACTTCCTCTCTGCAAATCCCGATGGAGTTAGAAGTAAGGGATTGTGTGACAGCGCAACGTTATGTTCGACGCCGCGGCAACCACGGAACCCGTACCGCAACCACGTTGTACACGCCCTTAGCGGCGTTCACGAGCGTCGTCGATGCGCTTGCCGGCGCGGCCCGTGACGGCTGGATTGCCGAGACACTTTCTCGGTTAATCATCTGAGAGAGCCCAACCGCATCCCCGAGATGATGCGTCGGTTGGCAATAAGATAGAGCATGATCATGGGAACGATCGCAAGTACCAGTCCAGCAAACTGCGGGCCCAGCTCTACCTCGAACTGGCTCCGAAACTGGGTCAGGCCAAGAGGGATCGTCTGACTGTCGGGTTCCAACAGCAGGATGACCGCCAAGGCGAGTTCGTTCCAGAGCATGATCGCCTGCAACAGCGCTACGAGGCCGATCGTGCCCTTGGACATCGGTATCACGATGCGGGCAAGGGCATAGGTCTCCGACGCTCCGTCTACCTTCGCCGCCTCGATAAGATCGAGCGGAAAGCTCGCGAAGTAGGTGCGCATCAGCACGGTGGACAGCGGGATGACCAGCGCGGCGTAGACCAACCCGAGAGCGGCCGGGCTGCTCAGGACGTTCAAGTCGCTGGCCAGGCTGAAGAGCGGCACCCAGATGACGATCTGCGGCACCGTTAGCAGCAGGACAAAGTAGCGGTTCAACCACGACAGCGTGCGTGGGTTCCTTGCCAGCGCATAGCCGGCGACGGTGCCGACCGAGACGCCAACGCCAACGCCAACGCTCACCGCGATCGCGCTGTTGATCATCGTCTTCCACAGCGGCACGCCGTACAGGGGCCCGTTCCACGCCCGAGTGAAGTTGTCGAACGTCGGATTCGCCGGAATGCCAAGCGGCGAGGCGGTGATCGCATCCGTTGTCTTCACCGAGGCCAGGACGGCGGAGACGATGGGGAGTAGCGCAGCGAGAGTCCAGAGCGTCAGAGCCGCCACGACGGCGAGCCCGCCTACCCGCTTGAGCGTCAGCTTCACAAGCACGTCGCTATCCCGCCTTACTGATGCCGCGCGGCCGGATCAGCGTTGTGTAGAACATCGCGAACGCCCCCATGAGAACGGTGGTCACCACCGCCGCGGCGCAGGCATAGCCGAACCTCGCGTTCTCGAACGCCTGTGAGTACACGAACGTGCTAGTCACCTCAGACGCCGTCCCTGGACCGCCGCTGGTCATGATGTATACGTAGTCGAAGTTCGTGAACCCCCAGAGGAACTGGAGCAATGCCATGGTCGCGACGGCGTCACGCACCAGCGGCAGACTGACGTGGCGGGCTCGTTGCGGCTCAGAGACACCATCGAGCGTGGCGGCTTCGTGAATCTCTGACGAGACGTCTCCTAGCGCGCCCATCACCACGATCATGACAAAGCCAGTGCTCTGCAGGATCGGCGCGATGGCAACCGCGAAAAGAACTGCATGTGAGTCATTGAGCCAGGCATGTTCCATCCCGAACAAATCAGTGATTGCGACAACCCAGCCAAAGTACGGATCGTATCCATTTGCCCATGAAAGCGCGACGAACGCAGTCGGCAGGATCCAAGGCAAGAAGATGAGCAGCTTGAACGTCTTGTGCCCGAAAACCTTGCGATCGAGTGCGAGCGCGATCGCGGTCCCGACGGTCACCTCGACCACAGTGGTCACCAGCGCAAACAGGCTGGAGTGCAGTACGGCGTCCCAGGCGAGTGGGTCGGAGGCGAGCTCCGTGAAGTTGTCGACGCCGACGTAGCGTTCTGGTCCGTACCCCGCCCAGTCAAGGAGCGAGTACCGGAGCGACCCAAGAGCTGGATAGAGAATGAAGAAGCCGGTAAGAGCCAACGCGGGCAGGATGAACAACCCCCATCTGGCAATCTCTGAGAAGTGCGGCCGGCTCCGCGGGTCTCGACCTGCCCGATACCGGCGCAGGCGCGAACGCGCTGGGGCACGCGATCCGGTCGACACCGGCACGGCGCTGTCCACCTTGCCCTTCTTCCTGCTTGACGACCGCGCCCGACCGCGTCGCACGGCAATAGAACGACGTGAGTCGGCCCACCCCTTCGCGGGCGTGCCGGCTCAGGTCCGTCGCCTATCGGGCACGCGCCTTGTCGTTGAGTTTGGCGAACCTCTGTGCCACGGCGTCCGCGTCGGTTTGGCCGGCAAGCATGTTGAGCACCTCTGAGTTGATCGAAGACTGCCACGGCACCGAGGCGGTGAGGTTTTGGACAGCGCCGATGCTGCCCGTGGCGGCCTTCGTGATCTCAGTCCTCGCCGGAGCCGTATCGGGGGCGAAGTCCACGTCAGAGCGGGGCTGAATACCAGGGAGCCCCGCCTGCACCTCGGGCTGGGAGTTGAACTCCTTGCTGGCGATTAAGGCCAAGAACTCCTTCGCCAACTCCTTGTTCTTGGACCGAGCGTTCACGCCGAGCGCATCGAGTGCGAACACATGGATCTTGGTCGGCGCACCGCCTGGCACGGGCGGGTAAAGCGTCCAGCCGTACGGGAATTTGACGTGGTAGTCGGACTCCGGGTCAGGGAAGAGGGTGTCGAAGTACGACCCGCTCACCAGCATCCCAGCCTTGCCCTCCATGAAGAGCGTTCGAGCTTGCGCCTGCTTCTGTGTGGCGAAGTGCGGCCCGTAAAGACCGTTCTTGGCGTACAGCGAAACGGTGTCGAGCGCGTTGATAACGCAGGCATCCGTCCACGAGGTCGTGATGGCCACCTCGGGGTCCCAACTCGTCGTCAGATTGGCGAATCCCTCGTCGCCACAGGAACTCTGCAGAGCGACCGAGAAGGCCCATGACGCCCCGTTGTTGTCGGACTCCAGCGCGATCGGAACGTATCCCGCCTCCTGGAGGGCCTTGCCCATGCTCAGGAGTTCTTCCTGCGAGCCGATTCGCTCGGCGGGCGGCTGGATACCTGCTTTGGCCAGAGCGTCTTTGTTGTACCAGATTATGGGCGAGAAGAAGGTGTCAACATTGATCGCATAGTGATTGCCGTTCGGGGCCGTATAGCTCTCGACAACCGCTGGCGGGTACGCGTCAGCAAGACCTTCGTCCTCCCAGACGCTGTTCAGATTCTCGAGTTGGCCGGCCTCCTGCATGGACTTGAACGGTCCGGGTATCGCTTGCAGGACCGAGATGTCAGCTCCGCTGACCGGCAGCGTGCGCGCGAGGTTGTCGAAGTACTGCTGTCCCGTCACTGACGCCTGGACCTCGATCTTGACGCCGGGGTGTGCCTTCTCGAACTGCTCAACCGCAATGGGAAGGAACGGCCATGACCAGGTGACCACCTTTATCGTCGCCGTCTGGGCGCTCCCCTTCTTCCCTCCGCTACTGGATCCGCCGTCATTCGATCCACAGCCGACGCTGACGAGCATTGTGAGCACCCCTACGCTCGCCAAGGCCGCCACCCGGGTCCTGTTGCCAGGCAGCGCAGCCCGTGCTCTCGGCCAGCGCCGTACGCGCTGGATGAGCGCATACGTACGACGACACCCACGGCTCTTCCTCATCCAAGTCCCTCCTCCGACGTCCGCTCTTCGAAAGTCTCCTCACAAGTTGTGAGGTAGGCAACCGGGGGTCGGAAGGTCCTCAGGTAGCGCTACCTCACCACGCTCGCGGAAGAAGATGCTCTTCCTTCAGACCGTTGACCCGGGCACCCTCGGGGTCTTCTTCAGCTCCGTGGCCAGCGCAACCCCTGACTTCACCCCGCCCTCGTACGGACCGATCCGGGCAGGCGCCGGTGGCCCGGTCGAGCTGGGTTGGTATGGCTGCTGGCAGGTCGCGCTCGAAATGCGCTCCGCTTTCCGAAGCTGTCGACCGCTACCTCATGCCTCGACCGGGGCGTAGCCGGGCCTGGAATCCGAGCGATGCGGCCAAGTTAGACTGGACTTTCGCCGCCACTGGACGTCCGTGCTACCTCCACTTGGCCTGACTTTCCAGGAAGCCGCGCCCGAGAGGAGGTTGACGACGTGACAGACAAAGGCGTGAGGCCTCGCCGAGCACGGGACACCAGACGGCGTGAGTTATCACAGAACTTCCTGCGAGGGAAAGAGGTCGCCGGCTGGTTCGTCGACCTGTCGGATCTGAACCCGCGTGGTCTGGTGCTGGAAGTCGGTGGCGGTGAAGGCATCATCAGCGAGGCTGCCGCTGCCAGGTGCCGTGAACTGAAGGTCTATGAGCTCGACGCTGCCTTCGTGGCCAAACTGGAAAAGCGGCTTTCCCACCACGGCAACATCCACGTCGTCGCGGGGGACTTCCTCTCCGCCCGCCCGCCGGATGAGACATTTCAAGTCATCGGCAATGTGCCGTTCTCGATTACCGCCCCGGTCATCGACTGGTGCTTGAACGCTGTAGCACTCGACAGTGCCACCTTCATCACCCAGCTCGAGTACGCGCGGAAGCGGACCGGAGACTTCGGTCGCTGGAGCCTGCTGACGGTACGCACGTGGCCGTTCTTTTCATGGGAGCTTCGCGGCCGCATCTCGCGCACCGAGTTCCGCCCGGTACCGCGGGTCGACGCCGGCGTCCTTCAGCTCATCCAACGGGCGCGTCCGCTCATCCCCTCCTCCCGCTATCGCGCCTACGAGCGCATGGTCGAGCTCGGCTTCACCGGCGTGGGCGGCAGCTTGCACGCCTCGCTGTCGACCCGGTTCCCGACGGCCAGGGTCTCGAGGGCCTTTGCCGCCGCAGGCGTGGAGCGGGACCGCGTGGTCGCGTTCGTGCATCCGTCCGAATGGCTCGACATCTTCGAAGCACTGAACGCCAGAGGCTGATCCACATCTCGCGCACCCCGGCTGTGGACACGCTGAATCAGCCGAGGTCGAGCCTGGAAAAGCCGACCGGCGCGCGTGCTAATGCGTCTACCAGACGCATCGCCTGAACCGCGTCATCGATGTTGCCCATGACCGGGCGGCGGCTCAGGACGGCGTCCGCCAACTCGATCATCTCACCGGCGTATCCCTGCAGGATCAGGCTGTTGTTGTAATCGGTGGGGATGGTGAAGTCAGGTCGCCATGACGACATCATGGCGGGAGTGGTCCCGTCGGCGTCCGTCCAATTCGGCGCCGCCCGTTCGACCGTGAGTTCGGCGAGGTCCTGCACCCGGAGCAAGGTCGACTCTCCGGCGAGCTCGAGAGTCTCCTGAAGGCGCGGCTCTAAGGCCGAGAGGCTGAGCATCGAGACCGAACCCGCGGAGTGTTCTAGGGTGAGAGCGATGACATGCTGCCCGCCCCGCTCGGAGATGTGGACCATGCCGGCGACGACGTCGCCCATGAAGAAGCGGGCTAGATCCAGCGCGTGGATGCTCATGAAGGCGAGCTGCTCGAGCAGCGGCGCCGTGCGGACGTGGGAATAATTCAGACGGAGCATCGACGGCCGGCCGAACTCGTTGCTCGCCGTGGCTTGCATGGCGAGTTGGTAGGCGCGGGCGTACCGCTTCTGGAAACCGACCATGACGTGACGACCGTTGGCTGCCTCGGCGAGCTCACAGGCCTCCCGATAGGTTGGCGCCGGAGGTTTCTCGACGAACAGGTGACGTCCTGCGGCCAGCACGTCCAGTCCCACCGAGTGGTGAAGGGCGGGCGGCCCGACGACCGCGACCACGTCGACGTCTTCCCCGGCGAGCAGGTCCTGGTGACGGGAGTAGTAGGCAGATGCGCCGTAAGCGCGGGCGACTCGCTCGGCTCGTTCCCGATCCACGTCGCAGACGGCGACGAGATCGATGGGAGCGAACCGGAGAGCCGGCAGGATCGCCATCCAGGCGTGACTGCCGCAGCCCACTAGGCCAAGCTTCACTCGTGCGGGCATGTGAGTATCTCCACTGCAGCTGATTGGTCTAACCGCCGTTGCGGCCGAGCTGGGCTCTGATCTCTTCGATGAGGGCCAGCGTTCGAGCCGCGCTGGCGATATCGGATTCGCATTTCTCCGCACCACGGACGACATCGCGGAAATGCGTCAGCTCCGGACCGAATCCCATTGTGGTGAACGTCGAGTTCGCCTCGTGCGGGATCGTGTAATTAGGTGACCAGCGTTGCTCGGGGCCTTCCAGCGGCCGCAGGACGCAGGTGTCCATGTTGTCAATCAGGACTGAACTGCCCGCCCCGAATACTTCCACCGACTCATTGTGCTGCTGCCAGCTCCCGGTGCTGCCGAGCTGCAGGCTGACCACGGCGCCCGAGTCCGTGCGGGCGGCGACCGTCAGCGCATGGCGGCCACCATTGCTGCGTCCCCTCGTCACGTGGAGGTCGTACAGCTCGCCGAGGAGGTACCTTGCCAGATCGAGGTGATGAACTGGATTGTCGACCAGATAGCTATC
The DNA here is from genome assembly GCA_036389035.1 of Jatrophihabitans sp. NCBI lineage: Bacteria > Bacillati > Actinomycetota > Actinomycetes > Jatrophihabitantales > Jatrophihabitantaceae > Jatrophihabitans > Jatrophihabitans sp. The sequence continues at coordinate 437,101 of DASVQQ010000011.1, read as the reverse complement.
GAAGTCGATTCCCATGTCTCCCATGACGAACGTGAACGTGGCCAGCGAGGGAGCTCCGAACAGGGGGTCCGCCATGGCTGCGCGGGCTCGCCTGTACGCAGGGGCGAACCGCTTCATATAACCCACCATCACCGGGACGCCGGCATCTGCGCTGAACGCGGCCAACTCGCTCGCCTCGACCGTCCCGCCGGCGCCTGGCTTCTCCGCGAAGACTGGCAGTCGCGCTTCGACACACTGACGGATCACCCTTCCGTAGACCTGCGGCGGAACACAGGCGACCACTGCTTCCAGGTTCTCGCGGCGGATCATCTCGGCCGGATCGTCATAGGCCACACCCCCGCCGAACTTGGCAGCCGCGGCTTGCGCGGAGGACAACCGCCGCGCACAGATGGCGGCGAGGTCGAAGCCGAGGTGGACGAGAGCGGGATGCAGCACCGACGTTGCATGCCGTCCACAGCCGATCACCCCGATTCGCATCACGAAGCGCTCGTCAGCCGGCCGAGGAACTCACGTCCCCTGCCTACCTCGTCCGCGACTTGGTTGGCGGTGAGTCGCCCGTCGAACTCAAGCTCAAGGCAGACCGGCCGGGGATTCAGTGTGAGGAAACGGGCCAGTGCGGGCCAGTCGTACTCGCCGTCGCCGGGGGTGAAGTGAACGTCGTTGCCACGGTGATCACGGGCCTGCACCCGAGTGATCCGATCGCCGATCAGACGCAGCCCCTCCTCCGCGGGCACCCCTCCGCACGTCGCGTGGCTTGTGTCGTAGGTGATGCCGAGCGCGTCCTCACCGGCGAGGTCGAGCAGCCGCAGCGTCTCGGGGATGGTCTGCGCGTTCATCCCGCGATGCGGCGCCTCGACGCTGACCGTGACGCCATATTGCTCACGTCCCCTGCGGAAGACCTCACGTGCCACGTCGGCGGCCCGGCGCAGTCCGGCATCGGTGCCCTCCTCCCGCTCGCCGACGTCCAGAATGAGGTCGCAGTGCAGTCCGGCGGTCAATTGCAGCAGGCGATGGGCAACTGTCAACAATTCGTCTCGGTCACGCGGATCATCGCAATAAATCCGGGGAGCCGTGTTCAACGCTACTGGGCGCAGCCCATGCCGGTCAAAGGCCTCGACGCAGTGGGCGACAGTTTCATTTACTGGCGCCTGTGGGTCCAGGTGCGGGCAAAAATCACCGAGCACACCTATTTCGACGTCGATAAATCCGAGCGCCGCGATGTGACTGAGGGCTGCCTCCATCGTCAGCATCCCGAATCCGATGGTGGAACAGGAAGCCTGCATACGATTCCGCCCTATCTTTTCCGGATAATGCGATGATGCGATCTCCGAATCAAAGCAGAGTCCATTTCATTGCGTCAATAGTGCGTGCTTTCCGCTTCTCTTAAAGCGACACTAAGGGCCGGAGGACCGCTGGTCAATCGTCACGGCCGAAGTGCGCGATCCGGGTCCCCGGGCTGGGGCTCCGTTCAGTCGCCTAGTGGAGGGCCGCCCCTTGCCACTCATCGACCCATCGACCACCTGACGCCGCTTCCTGTGCCTCGACTTCGGTGGCCGTTCCGGGCAGCCTGAGACCCGGACCTGAAAGGGAGTCCAGTGGCCATTCGACCACTACGAGCTGTCCCGCCAGCGAGACATTCTCCGATGCGCCGACGCCGCCGCCATGTCGCTAATGTATATCACCCCCAACCTTTTCAGGTGCAGAGAAGTCTGATACTCTCTTTATTGCCTGAATGTAGCCTCGTGAATAATACCCCCAGCCGATTCGCCGAAGTCGACGGCTCGAAAGAATGAGGGAGGCTCTAAGTATGAGCAATGAGGGTCATTCATCTCTCATCGCAAAAGCGGTTGCAGAGTACCCGACGCTGGGTTACTCCATACTCCCCGGATTCTTTACCGAAGAGGAGCTGGCTCCCGCCCTAAGCACGTTATACGAGACGCTGCCAACGCCAGACGCATTCGTTAACGGATCGGCCGAATTTCAAGAATCCCACCGCAAGAACTATCGTGCAGGTCTTGTTGACTGGCCCTATCCAAGCACCGAACTCAGCCTGCTCGCATTGCATCCGAAGCTGATTGAGCTCTCCGAGATCCTCTTGGGCAGCCCGGACATCCGCATGTATAACGGGCACGTGTGGGTGAAGTATGCCGGCGCTTCCTACGACCAGGATCACCATCGCGATTATCGCGGACACACGCCTGTCATCGCGTCGCAGGATCCCGAGTTTGCCCACGTTCAATATTTCATCCTCCTGTCCGACGTGGACGAGGGCAACGGTCCGCCGATGTTCGTGGATAACAAGCTTGCCGAAAACGTTCCGATGCACCCCCATCTTGCCCCCCGTGACGCTCACCCGGAATTTTATGAGGCAGAGATTCCCGGAGTCGGGCCGAGGGGAACCGTGATCGCCTTCGACATCGACACCTTCCATCGCGCGACCGACCTGAAAAGGGACGGCGCGTCCCGGTACATGCTCCTGTCGTTCTTCCGGCGCGCTGAGGCGAACTGGGTAGCCGGTCCGGGCCGGGGGATTCTCACAGAAGACGCGGAGTGGATATCCTTCGTCGAAAACGCGAGCAGGCGGCAGCTCGACATGCTCGGCTTCCCCGCCCAGGGTCACCGCTACTGGACCGAGGAGATCAAGCAAGCGTACATCCTCCGCTATCCCAACGCGGATCGATCGTGGCTGGGGATCGAGTAGGTCCGCGGGCAGGATCACCTAGGAGGTCAGCGTGCGTCTGCCGCACACTCCCGGCCTGGCGAAACGCTATTTCCAATACTTCAAGTACGCGACTGGAATCACCAGATCCGTTCACGTCTTCCGCCGAGGCAAGCCAGAGAGAATCACGCTTGTCATCCCGGACTCCCTCGGGGACGTCGCCATCAACTCTGGGGTCACCAGGGCGATCCGTGCCGGCGGGTTGGAGGCCGAGATCACTCTGGTCACCGACCAGAAGTACCGGCCGGCAGCTGCGTTCAACCCTGACTACGACTCAGTGGCAGTGCTCAACGACTGCACCGACAAGCCGCCGTGGGCGCTCTCCTATCACGATCAGCTGGCTGTCGCGAAGACGTTGACACCGGACATGGACGCGCTCTTCCTGTGCCAGCCGGGAGCCTGGTGTGACGCCCTATGGTCCAGGCACCAGTCGCTCGAACTCCAGCACAAGTTGTGCCGTACGCCGCCCGGTCTACGCCTGCGACCCAGGCTGACCATTCCGGCCGGGGCAGCCGAAAAGGTCTTTGCGAATTGGTGGCAGCCTGACGGTCGCCCCGCCATCTTCATCGCTCCCAGCGCTTTCACCTTGAAGTTCGGCGCTGCTGGGGAACGCTTCTTCCTCGACCTGGCCGCGAGCCTGGCCGGAGATGGCTGGCACGTGTTCTGGAACGGCCCTGTATGGCCATCCGGGGCCGGCCGGCCGGAGGCGGGTGCGGGGACGGTTGTTCCCGTGGGGCACCTCCCGCTCGCGGAGGTCGTGGCCCTGGCGAGCATGTGCGAGCGCGCGGTTTCCGCCCGGAGCGGTTTATCCGACATGATCACCTTCTCGGCTCCGGAGCTTCCGCAGTACGTTTTGTACCCGAACACGCGCTATCCCTATTCATTCAGGTCCGTGCGCCAGTGCTATTCACTGAACGCGATGGGCGGGGTGAACGTGCGCGAGACCGAGAATTCCCTCGACACCGCCGCCGACCTGGCTACCGAGTTGGGCAAGGTTCGGCAGTGGCTCGACTCGCGACCGCGAGCGCACTGATGCGGCTTGCGACCGTGACCGGTCAGGGCACGACGATCCCCGGACGCGGCCGTGCTGGCCTTCGTGGCGCGGGGAGTTTCGCCGCGTGTGCGAAGGACGGCCTTCCGCGGCCCGGCGTCCTTGGAGTGTGCAGCACAGGCCCTTTAGTTTTCCGGCGCCGACGCTAGGTTTGAAGTCAACCATTGATTACGCTCAGGATATGCTTGTTTTCGTAGATTTGGTGGCCGCCTATGCTGCGGAAGGCTTCGCGGTTTCCACCGGCCTCAACCCCACCGCTTTTCACAATCTGCACAGCGTCCCGTTCACGTGGCTGGTCCGCGACGGCGTCGAAGTGGCGGACGGACTAGGAATCTCGCTGCCGGAAATTTACCTGCTCGAGTGCCTCGCCGTAGTCCAACCGGCGGAGTCGATCCTGGTGATCGGCAACTCGTTTGGTTGGAGCACACTCGCGCTTGCGATCGCGCAGCCACAAGCGCGAGTGGTCGGGCTCGACTCGGCTGCGGACCGATACTCCCTTGAGGGCCTTGAACTAACCGCACGCCTTGCTGAGCGACTCAACCTCCACCACGTCTATCCCGTCAGAGGAACGTCACCGGAGGACATCCCCGCCACCGTCGAGGAGCGGCTCGATGGGCGGATAGATCTGGCCTTTGTCGACGGTTACCACACCAGTCAACAGATCGTCGCCGAGTACCGCGCGCTCCGTCCATTCCTGACGCCGACCGCGATGGTCTTGTTCCATGACGTCCAGTACACCGGACTGCAGTCGGGATTCGACACCATCGTCGAGGAATCCGGCTGGCAGGGCACGATGCTCCACGCCACACCGTCGGGCATCGGGTTTCTCACCAACGAGCCATCTCCAGCACTAGCACGGGTGATCGCGGCGTTCGCCACTGACCCTTCCGCCCTCGAGGTCGTCAGGAAGAAGGGAGAACGCTTCCACGCGGAATTCGGCAGCTGAGCCAAGACCTTTCCGCAGCCATGGCCCCGGTCCGGCGGTCCGTCAGCTGTCCAGCCATCCATACTCAGCGCCGAGTCAGTAACGTTCGAGGAGTTCACAGTGTCCAGGACGATCGTTCTCGGTATCAATTCGGCGCACGACGCCGCCGCCTGCCTGCTCATCAATGGCGAGATCGCCGTGGCCGTTCCCGAGGAACGGCTAGCCCGTACCAAGCATTATGAGGGCTATCCACATCGCGCCGTCGACTATTGTCTGCGATCGGCCGGCCTTGCCGGTCTGACCGCCGTCGACACGGTCGTCATCAACGAGTACGTCAAGGATGACACAGGCCTGCTGGTCCGTCAGGCCGGGTTCAACGGAGACCTCATCGTCAACCCGTCGCACCATATGCTGCACGCCTACTACGCCTGGCTGGCCTCCGACCTCGACCGCCCGGCGGTGCTGATCCTGGATGGCGCCGGCTACAACTACGGTGAGTACGAGCGGCGGCAGAGTCCGCTGCTCGGAGCTCCACCTCCCTTCTCCGAGATGGAAGAATCGGAGTCCATGTACGTGGTGGGTGACGACGATGAGCTGAGGCTGGTGCGCAAACGCTGGGGCTTGTGGTCATCCAGCGACCCGTTTCTGCGGTTTCCGAGCCTGGGGCACATGTACTCGGTGGCTTCTGAATACATCTTCGGGCACATGATGCACGCGGGTAAGACGATGGGACTGGCGCCCTACGGCGACGCATCCAGGTTTCCCGACCCGATCATCGAGTACACCCCCGACGGGCTTCTCATCGATACGGATTGGATCACCAAGGTGCCGCCTCGGTCCTCCGAGCCGGCCCACCTCGATGCCATCTGCCGAGATATGGCCGCCAAGGTCCAGGTTGAACTCGAGCGAGCGGTGCTGCACCTATGTCAGGAACTCCATGACCTGACCGGCGCCGACGAGCTGGGCTTGAGCGGCGGGGTGGGGCTCAACAGCGTGACCAACGGAATGATCCTGCAGCAGACTCCGTTCCGCCGCCTCTTCGTGACGCCGGCATCCGGTGACTCCGGGGTGGCGATTGGCGCCGCCTTCTACGGACACCAGCAGACCACTGGCCAACGCGCACGGGTGAAGTCCTACGACAACTACCACGGGCACTCGTACTCGACAGAAGAGCTACAACGGGCAGTCGACAGTCGCTGCGCGTTCGTCGACGCTCAACTGGTGGTAGACGTCGCCGAAGAAGCCGCTCGAGACATCATCGACGGCAAATTCATCGGCTGGTTCGAAGGGGGCAGCGAGTTCGGCCCGCGCGCGCTCGGCCACCGCAGCATCCTCTGCGATCCACGTCCACCCGAGATGCGAGACCGCCTGAATGCGCTGGTGAAGTTTCGTGAGCCCTTCCGCCCTTATGCCGCGTCGGTGCTCACCGAGCACGTCGAGGACTACTTCGAGGCGCCCGACGACGACCCGTTCATGATGACCGTCGTACAGGTGCGCCAGTCGCAGGCCAGCACCATCGCCAGCGTCTGTCACGTGGACGGCACCTGCCGCATCCAGACTGTCGACCGCGACCACGTGGGCGATTACCGTCGGCTGATCGAGCGGTTCTTCGCGCTGACCGGGATGCCCCTGGTGCTCAATACCTCGTTCAACATCCGCGGAGAACCGGTCATCGAGACGCCGGACGACGCCATCGAATGCTTCCTCAGTTGCAATCTGGATGTCCTGTATCTGGGTGGCTTCCGGATCACCAAATCCATCGTGGGCACCGCCGACAGTCCGGAGCGACTTGTTCCCAGCCTCGGTAGGGGCCTGTCGATCTGGGCGGTCACCGACACCGAAGCGGGCGCCGCGGCAAGCCCGCGGTATTACTGCCAGAAGAGGACAGGGCACAAGACCCCGATTTCGGCCGACGAATACGCTGTGCTGTCCGAGATGGACGCTCAGCGGAGCATCTCGGACCTGGCCGCGGCGCGGCCCGGGCGCACGACCGAAGATGTTCTGCGTGTCGTTGCCGACTTGCAGCAGCGTGGCCTGGTGTACCTCGCACGCCCAGCTCAGAACGGCTGATCTGTCGGCTAGTCGCGGTGCCTGACGCCGGGCTCGGCCAGCGGTGCGAGCCTCTGCCCGGTGACCGGCACGTCCCCCAGAGCCTCGTCGACCGCCTCGAGCACGTCGTCACTGAGGACGACGGCCGAGGCGGCGGCGTTGGCGTGCACCTGGCCGGGATTGCTGGCGCCGGTGATCGCGGAGGCGACTTCAGGACGACGCAGTACCCAGGCCAGGGCCAGCTGGGGCATGGTCAGGCAAGCACCGCTGGCGATGGGCCGCAGCCGCTCGACGGCTTGAAGCGTCCGCTCGGACATCAGCGGGTCCATCAAGCTGGTCCTCAACTCGCCGGCCGCCCGCGAACCGGGCGGCGGCGCCTGCCCGGGCCGGTACTTGCCGGTCAGCACGCCCTCGCCGAGCGGTGACCAGACGACGTGCGAGATCTGGTGGCGGGCGCACAATCGGAAGATCTCGGCTTCCGGGGCCCGCCACAGCAAGGAGTACTGGGGCTGGGACGACACGAACAGCTCTGGTCCGCCGATCTCGATGGCGGCGTTGATCTGTTCCGACGTCCACTCGCTGAACCCCAGATACCGTGCCTTTCCCTGCTGAACCACCTTCTGCAGTGCCTCCACGGTCTCTTCGACGGGCACGTCGGGGTCGAACCTGTGCGCCTGGTAGAGGTCGACAAAGTCGACCCGCAGCCGGCGGAGTGAGGCATCGATCTGCTTGGCGATCTGCGCCGCCGACAGCCCTCGGTCGGTTTCATCGTCCGACATCTGGCCCCAGACGGTAGTCGCCAGAACGTAGGAGTCGCGTCGGTGCTGGGAGAGAATATTTCCCAAGGCCTCCTCGGCCGCGCCTCGACCGTACGCGTTGGCGGTGTTGAAAAACGTGATGCCGGCGTCGAACGCTGCCTCGATACAGCGGCGATTGAGATCGACCTCAACGCCGATGGCGTAGACCAGTCCCAGCGCGATCTCCGAGACCTCGAGATCGGAACTGCCAAGCTTGCGGTAGCGCATGTACCGCTCCTCACATGCGTTTGGTCCGGCAACGTGCCGAAGTGCGAATTGCGGTCAGTGGACGGCGTCCAGCTTTGCGCGCTGTTCCGGAGTCAGCTCCAGATCGACCGCCGCGAGACTCTCCTCCAGCTGGGCCACGGAAGAAGCTCCGACGAGTGGGATGACGGGAACCTCCCCGCCGATGAGCCAGGCAAGCACCACCTGGTTCGGCGTCGCCCCGATCTCCTGCGCGACCGCGCGCAGCGCGGCGAGCCTGATCGGCGTACCCGCATGATCCAGATCGGGATCGAACGGCTTGTCCGCCCGGGTATACGCACCGCCGAGCAGCGCGGAGTATGCCACGAGGGTGAGTTCCGGGTTCGCTCGGACATAGCTCAGGAGATCTCCGCCGGCATTGCCGGGCTTGCCGTCCACGGTCCGGAAGCCAGGCATGTCCGTCCGCCTGCGCAGATAGCTGTGCTGATACTGAAGCACTTCGTAACCGGGAAGCCCGGCCGCGGCGGCAATGACCCGAGCCCGCTCCACACGCCATGACCATTGGTTGCTCACGCCAAGCAGGCCGACGACGCCGTCGGAGACCAGCCCGGCGAAGGCTTCCACCACGTTCTGTTGGGGCACGGCCATGTCGTCCTGATGCGCGTACAGCAGGTCGAGCTTGTCCACGCCGAGCCGTTTCATGCTTTGCATCGCCGACTCGAGGATCACCTTCGGCGCGAGTCCTTCGACATTGCTGGACTTGGCGACATCGTCGATGCTGATGCCCTCGTGCACGGGCCGGTCCCCGAGCTTGGTGGCGATCGTGACTTCGTCGCCGATGCCGCGGGCCCGTCGCCACCGGCCCAGTACGCTCTCGCTCTCCCCGCCCCGAGTGCCGGTCAACCAGAAGGCGTAATTGTTGGCCGTGTCTATAAAGGTTCCGCCAGCCTCCACATACCGATCCAGGATCGCGAACGACGTCCGCTCATCGACGGCGCTCCCGAACTTGATCGCGCCCAGACCGAGCACGCTCACCGTGCGCCGGGTCGCCGGGTCCAGGCCCATCGTGCGGTATTTCATGTGACTTCCTCCTCGCCGCCACGGGTGACTAGTGGGAACGACTGAAGACCGCAGCTTGCTGCCGCAATTCGGACGCCGCCCGCTCCAGGTCGCTGAGATCGACGTCGTCGACGAACTCGACCTTCGCGATGTCGAGCAGGACAGGCAACCGCAGCCGTCCGCCACGGAGACCAGTGGTTGCCCGCAGGGCCGCGCTCAACATTGCTGGATCGCCGAGGGATTCATGCCAGAGTGGAAGCCCCAGCGTCCGCCCCAGCACCGACAGGATTTCCAGACACAAGTCCGGGACGAGGCTGCCACGCTGCATAGACAGGACCAGGGAGAACGCCATGTCCACCGCTACCCATTCGCCATGCGACAGCGTGGAGCCGGGAACCATCTCGCCCGTAGGTGAAATGAAGTGGCCGAAGTTCATCGTTCGCCACAAGCGAGGCTCACGCAGATTATCGGCCAGCTCCGTCAGCATGGGAATGATCGACCGCCAGAGCACATCGCGCCCAACCGGATGCTGCATTCGCTGTTCGCGTAGTTCGCGACCGTACGAGACGAGCAGATCCCAGAGGGCGGGGTCCTCGGTGAGTGCCACCTTGCTGATCTCGGACAGGCCGCCCGCCGTGCGCCGCTCGCTCTCTGTCGAACAGAGCCGGAGGCAGTGCAGCGTCAATGGCACCGGCGCGAAGGCGCCCAGTCCGTTCTTCACGCCAGCGTGATTGACGCCCACCTTCGCCGCGATGCCCGCGTCACAGAGTCCGAGCAGAGTCGTGGGAATCCGGATCGCGGGAATACCGCGATAGAGCGTGGCCGCCAGAAGACCACCGATGTCCGTGATCGTGCCGCCGCCGATGAGGATCAATGGCTGCCCGCGCCGGTCAAGGTCCAAGGACAGCAGCTTGCCGGCCAGATCGCCGTACTGTGCGAGAGTCTTGGAATTCTCGCCACCCTCGGCCTCGAACCAGATCGGTTCGAGGCCGAAGCGCTCGAACAACGCGGCGAACTGGTCACCGAAGAGCACCTTGACGTTGCGGTCGATGACCACGGCGCGAGGGCCCGGCATGTTCGCGGTCGCGTAGACCGGATCGCTGAGCCAGAACAGGTCGGGGACGGTCTCCGGCGTGGCCTCGAGTAAATCATCGACGAACCGGACCTGCCACGTCAGCCCCGCTTGAACGGACGTGGCGGTTATCCAGTCGCCATCGGTCGATACCGGCACTTTGGCTGTCCTCCCCTGATCTGCAAGCCGATCGCACACCCGTAGCCACGAACCGGATAGTGGTGCTGACTCATCACTGTCAATAACAACGGAGTGGTCGTCATGGGGTGGCGAGGCCAGCCGCCGGCCATGCGAGAGGCGTTGGCTGACCGGAGCGAGCGGCGGCTGCCATGGCATCGATCACAAGAGCGCAGCGGTAGCCGTCTTCGAAGTCAGCGGCGGATTCCCGTACGGTCGTCATTCCTGCGACCGCTCGCAAGAAGTGCGCAGCCTGGTGAATGAAGGTTTCGGTCCAGCTGATCGGATGGCCCGGCTCCGGCCACCACATCGACATGAAGGGGTCGGTGGGGCGCGTCACCTCAATGAGGGTCGAACGATGCCCCGGAGTGATGTGCCACAGCTCGTTGAGCCGTGGTGACTCCCAGCGCAGCGCCCCCCTCGTCCCGGTAACCGTGAAGCTGCACTCGCTCGTGACGCCGCCCGCCACCCGAGACCCACGGATCGTTCCCTGAGCACCGGACCTGAACTGCAACGTGCCGCCGAAGAAATCATCTCGGGCCGCCGAGGAGGGATTGAGCTTCTTGCTTTGCGCCTGGACCACCGTGGGCTCGCCGGCGAGCCAGAGGGCCAGGTCCAAGATGTGCGGTCCGAGTCCGAGCAGCGCCCCGTCCTGCGGCGGAGGCGGCCATACCGCAGCAGAATCGGCGTCGTATTCCGGAAGACCGAGAGATTCCAGGAATGAGCCGTCGAAGGCAAGGATCTGACCGATTTCGCCGCTCGCCACGAGATCGTGCGCGAGCCTCACCGCGGGGGCGAACCGGAAGTTGAAGCCGCACATGTGGACGACGTCGGCGGCTGCTGCCGTCTGCCACATCTCGTAGGCGTCGGCCGCCGTCACGGCCAACGGCTTCTCGCACAGGACCGCGTGGCCCGCTCTGATGGCTGCCAGGGCTGCGGGGTGATGCAGCTCCGTGGGCAGCACCACGTCGACAGCAGTCAGGCCCGCGCTGTCGATCTGCGCTCGCCAATCGGTGAACGCTTCTCGGTAGCGGTACTGATCGGCCGACCTCCGAGCCTTGTTGGAGTCACGGCCCGAGATCGACAGCAGCTGGACCGGCGGGAGATCCGGTGCCAGCAGGCTCGCGACCGTCAGTCCTAGCGTGTGCGCTCGGCCCATGAAGCCGTTGCCCACCATGCCCACGCCGACGGGCTCAGGTTGTCCCTCTGCATTTTGGCGCCCCACGTCCGTAACCTACTTTACGAGATTGGAAATGATCAATGACGACCGCGGCGGCTCACAAATGAACCACCGACCAGCCCTGAGAATTTCGTTCGGACTTGACAGGATCTCTGCGTGCCAGGGCAGCAGCCCCTTGGTCCGCCGCGGCGAGGCAAATCCTGCGGGGGCAGTCGGTAAGCCGGCCGCCATCACGAAGCCGCCGCCGGAAGGACCGGGCCGCACGCCATTACAGGGTCTCGTCTATGGTTATCCGCACGTCGCCGAGCCCTTTGTCACGGAGCAGATTCACTGCATGGGCGGTCAGCAGACCTGACGGCTTGTTGTCGTTGATGACCACCCTTTCTCCTCTTGGCATGCCGAACATCGCGTGGTCCACGCGGAGGCCCAGATCGGCAAGTAGACCCAGAGTCCTAGGCCGTTCGCTCTCCGAGCGCCCGGTCATCACCACCACGACGTCCTCGGGTGCGATCTGCTCCCAGAACCGGGCCGCTCCGTCGAGGACGTCGTCGTCGCCTTCCAGGTAGGCGTTGTGCCGGAACACCACACCGTCGAGATCGATGATCCAGATCTTCGGCAGTCTGCTGAGCGTCAACTCGAAAGCTGTCATTCCGCAACCTTCTCCAGGAGGTAGACGCCCTGGTAGAAGGCGCCGATAGCGGAATCCACATCGTCGAGCGCGTATCCCGTCAACGAGAGCCAGATGAGGGCATGGATGATTTCGATGTCAACTGCGGACTCTTTGATGCGCTCGCTGATGAGCGGGCCCTGCTGCTCCCATCCATTGGAGGCGATTTCCAGGGCTACGACCTGCCCGGAAACAGTCAGTCGAAAATTCCGGCGGTTGAACTGATCGTAATTGCCCTCGACCGAATACAGGAGCTTGGCCCAGTCGTACCGCGGATCGCCATAGCACTCGGCCCGCCCGAACGTACCTCGGGGATCGATCAGCCATATGTCACCGACCTTGTCCACCAGGGTGTTCGAGAAGGTCGGATCGCCGTGGATGAGGGCATGGTCCACGGTCGGCAGACAATCCATCGTCGCGTCGAACCAGTCCGCGTAGCGGGGATGCAGCGGGTTGCGGCAGGTGCGCCCATTGATGACGAACGAGGGGCGATCGACGTTCGGCAGCAGGCGGCGGATAGAAGACAGCCGGTTGACCGTCTTCTCGTGGTACACGATGCGGTCTGACTCCGGATCCGGGGGTGCTGAGCTGAGGCCGTGCAACTGGTCGAGGCAGTCCATGATCCCAGTGAGGACCTGCGCCTTGCCATCAGACCCGAGGTTCAACCCGAACGGGTGGGTGCCGTCGATCCGCTCGATCGTGAGCGGGGAGTGGCGTAGCAGCCGGGGAGCATGCGGAAACCCGAGCTCGGCGACCACCTCATACCAACGCGCCTCCGCTTCCAACAGGTGGACATACTGGTTCGCGCGCGCTGTCTTGACGACCTCACGACCCTTGATCTCCACCTTGTTGAAGAAGCGGGTGGTCTGCCCCGCGTGTTGCTCCTCGTACTCCCGCCACGCGGCCAGGGTGCCGAACTCCCGCATTCCGCGGAGGACCACGGTGTCGAAAGAGGTCGACGACTGCTTGAGGTGTCTGACGAATTCGCCGTGGGCCGGGAGGTCCCCGAGATGATCCTTCGAGGGAACCGCGAACAGGCCTGCCACCCCCCGGCTGCTGGAGGGCACTTCCTTCAGCAGCCCATCATCGTCAACGCTCCAGCGGCAGCGAAATTGATCGCTGAGGCCGACCAGCAACCGGTCGCCCAGGTCTTCCTTCGGAAACTCCTCGAACAGCAGGTCGCACCAGAGGACCAGGAAAGCGGACGTGTCATCCACCATGGAGATCGCTGCCGACAGCCCGCTCAGCGTGCCGTCGCGCTCCGCCATTACGACGTCAAAACCCACGTCCGGGGGCACTGTCTCCAGATAAGCCGTCAGGACATCAGCGCGGTAGTCCGCGACGATGATGAACCGCGCCTGGGGCAGCTGGCGGAAAAGCCGGTAAAGAAGCGGCTCTCCGTCGACTGAGAGCAGACATTTGGGTTTGTTCGCCGTGAGCTGTCCCATGCGTGACCCGCGCCCTCCGGCCTGGACGATCACGTAAGGAACCTCGTCGAGCTTCATCTGATCCGCACGGGGTCGAGGCCTATGGTGCCCCCGGGGTGCGTCCTCCGGAAGGCGGATGCAGACAGGCCCGCTTCACTCGCGAGTTGGGTGGCCAGCGATTGCAGAAAGCCGAGGATGCAGACCGACGAGGCCGTCGGGGCGAGGTCGAGGTGGTCCGCCTCGCTCTCTATCGGCACGTAGACCGAGTGCCGGCAGCCCGCCGCGAGCGTGGAACCCCGCGACGAGTGGATACCCAGCGTGTTCGAATAATCGATTTGCCCGCACGCGTCCAAGAAGCGAACAAGCTCGGGCGTCTCTCCGCTCTTGGAGATGAGGATCAGGAGGTCGTCCGACCTGAACAGGCCCATGCCCCCGTGCAACGCCGCGATCGGGTCCGCGCTCACAGCTCGCAGGGAAAGCGAACTGAACGTCGACGCCACCTTGCCGGCCAGCAGCAGGTTCTGTCCGACGCCGCTGAATATCAGGAGGCCCTGGCAGCGTCGCATCATTTCCATGGCCTTGACGACTTCCGACTCGTCGATGTTATCGGCCATGTGCCGAAGATTCTCGATCTGACATTGCAAACTCTGCTGCCAAGAAACGCCTCGACCAGACAATTGTCTCCAGCCTAACCGGCGGCACAACGCCGCCTCTGCTTACTTACTACCCGCTTGCCGTTCGGCCGCGCAAGAGTTGGCACTTCCACTGCTTAATAAGTCAGGGGTGCGGCAGCCGGTTAGCCAAGTGCTCGACATGTCGTTCATAGCTGTGGTTCTCGACCAGATATTCTTCGAGTTCCCGAGTCGGCTGCCCGAAGTCTGCCGGACTCGTCAGCGCCCGGCTCAGAGCCGCCCGCAGCGCGACCGCGTCGCCGGTCGGCACCACCTGGCAAGAGGCCAGGTCCGGCACCTGCGCGCGCAGTTCCTCAGAGACGATGATCGGCTTGGCGAAGGTCATCGCATGGACCAGCGCACCGGAGACCCCGCCGTGCGCGTCGAAGCCAGACAGGTAGGGGAACACGATAACGCCGGCGCCGGCGATCAGCTCGTTCAGCCGCTGGTTGTCTACCCATCCCGGCTCCCACGACACCCGCGCGCGAGGAAAAGTCCCGGCCAGCCAGGCCGCGTCCTCGGCCACCTCCAGCTTTCCGGCGATCCGTAGCGGAAGCCCCGAGCCGACCGCCTCAAGCAGGACGCGAATGCCTTTGTAGCGGTTCCCTCTCCCGATGAGAAGAGCGTACGGCTCGTCTCCGACTCCGTCGGCCGACGCCGCGGCCGCGAAGCGATGACGGATCGACTCGACCGCGGCAGCGGGCCACCCCAAGCGGATGATCCTGTCCGGGGGGATCCACTGGGCCGCCTGGCGAAAGCCGGCCGCAGTGTGCACGACGACCATGTCGGTCTCCGCGAGGGTTTTGAGGACCTCCACGGCATCACCGCGCTTGACAGCGTTGATGCCACCCAGGGTGCCCGGGAGTGCGCCCGGGCGGTGCAGGGCGTGCGCCAGCCGCATGCCCTGCCTCTCGATCGGAAAGGCGTCCCAGTTCTCGTCGAGGAACAGGTTGACAAGAACATCAGCCCCGAGCCGTGCGGCGTCCTCATAGGCCTTCTGTAGATTGGCCCGGGTAGGCCCGGGAGAGCGGTCCACATCACCGGTCATACCGTGGTGGATCAGGCCGGTCGTCGACGGGCGGCCGTTGAGAAAGCTCGCCGGGCAGTAAATCGGCGCCTTGGCCGCCAAGCCCAGGCCGACAATGTAATCCGGGTGATGTCCTGGCACTTCACCGTAGTCATCAAAAAAGGCCAGTCTCACTCCGCGTCCCGTGATGTCGTTACGTCCATCCATTTCGATTCGACAGTAATCGACGGTTCGACTAATGTCCCGCGGCGGGACAAATGGCACCGCCTCGTCGACGACTTCGCAGAACGAGCGATGCCATTGTGCGTGACCGGCGGGTCGGCCGACGGCAGGTGAAGCGAGCGCCGGGCCATCCCGGCCTCCGATTCCGGCCGCTGACCCGTGAGCAACCGCTGGCGCCGGGGCGTAGGCGTAACACCTTCCGGACGGGCCACCACCGGCAGGGCAGGGACAGGAGCGTCACCACAGATCGCCTCAGCTTCCTATCCCGCTGACCGCCGCGCGTCGAGAGCGTCACCGTCCAGACTGAGGGGCCAGCGGAAGGTCGGACAACGTCAGCCGTTGCGCGTCAATCACCGCGAGCTCGATCTCCCACACAGCCAGACCCACGAGCGTCAACAGGACTGACCGAGGACCGACGACAAGGGCAGCGTCATCCGTCGTCACTCCGGGTTGACCCAGCGCCCTCAGGGGTGGGCTGCTGGGCCGAGGTGCTTGGCTCACGCGCTCCATCGTGGAATTCGCCGGTGCGGTTCGCGGCTGTTCTCCAATGGACCACAAGCTCTCCGGCGGCAGTGAACTCGAAATCTTCGGGCGACAGTGTTTGTTCAGGCATCTACTGGCTCCCGCTCAATTGTGTTGCTCATGGCGGGCTTGGGTTCGATACGTAATGTTGCCTGGGCAACCACCTCGGGTCGCAGCACGAAGCGGTCGGCTCGTTCCTCGGACAGGCTGAGGAGCACCTCGTGGAGGCGCTTCATCGTCTTCTCAGTGGGCGAGTATTGACCCAGCCGCACGGGCAGCGACAGATAGGCGTTCTCGTCACTGATCGCCAGACGTCTATCGGTAAGCAGTGCGAGGGTATCTTCGATCACCGATAGCGTGATTCCCTCGTGGAGCGGTGCGACAGCCTCGTGGACTGCGCTCGCACTTCGATACGCATCGCAGGCCAGGAACACGTCTATCGTCAGGCTGTCATCAAGGATTGTTAGTGGTGAAACGGCCTCCGAGCGCAGGTCCCAGATGACCACCTTGCGGTCGGCAACGCTGTAGAAGAGGTCGCTGCCTGACTCATAGGAGATGCTCCAAGCCTTGCCTAACTCGATGACATCGGCGGCGTAGCTAGTGACATCTCGACCGTCGAGAAAGTCACAATCAAAGAAATATGCGAGATTGGCGACTGCCTCACGGTCAAGTGCATAAATGTAGTCGTAGGCCGGCACAGGACGGATGTTTGCGAGCCCGAACTGCTGAGCCTCTTCGAACAGTGGGCTGAAACGATTCAGAAGGACCGGGCGAACAGAGGTTGGCGGAGGGAGATGACTCAGCTTGCGCATCTTCTCCGCCATCCGCGCATAGTCCTCTGGTGATTCGTCCGGGAGGCCGTACAGGATGTTCCAAAAGACAGTGATGCCCACCTCTTTGCACCACTTTAGCAGTTGGATGTTCTGCAAGGCGCGGACGCCTTTTCGCATGAGGTCGAGGATATTGTCGTCGAGGCTCTCGATGCCTGGCTGCAGCGTCCGGATGCCAGCGTCTCGAAGCGCCTCCACCTGTGATCGGCGCAGATTGGCCTTGACTTCGTAAAACAGGTCGACTTTCTCGGAATTCCTGGCGAGCGCGGGGATCATGTCCTTGAAGTAAGCATAGTCAAGGATGTTGTCAACCACTGTGACGGAGAGACCAGGGTGCCGCTTAGTAAGCGACTCGAGCTCGCGTAGCGCGCGGTTGCTCGACTTGCTTCTGAAGCGCATTGTCGCCCCGTTGAGACCGCAGAAGGTGCAGTGGTGTTTTTGCCCCCACCAACAACCACGAGACGTCTCGAACAGAAGGCTTGGCTTTGAATCCCACTGGAAGTCCGCGCGGGAATACTGCTCAAAATAGTCGTTGTAGTCCAGCTCGGGAAGCTCATCCATCGTCTTGACACCGGACGCGACCGTAAGCTGGGCATTGGTAGCCAGCAGACTCAATGGCTTTCGGAGCCGAACGCCGGAGAGATCGGAGAGGTTGGAGAGCGGCTTAGCGCTACGGATCCGGCGGACGATCTCTGGAAATACAACCTCACCCTCACCCGACACTGCGGCGTCCACCCAGGGAAAATTCGTGAGGATCTGCTGACCCATGACACCTTCACAATTCGGGCCCCCGAAAATGATTGGCGTGTCGGGCAGGAGTTCTTTCACCGCGCGTGCCAGGGCCAGCGAGCCGAGGTTCTGATCGAACACGGTCGTGAAGCCCACAAGGTCGGGCGATAGCGACACGATCCGAGCGGCGCTTTCCTCGAGAAAGCCCGGCACCATGTCGCGGGCGCTCAATAGGTCGCGGATCAGCCCTTCCTTCAGGGCTCTGCTGCCGTCGGCGGCTTCCTCGGTCCAGGTCTCGCCGAGTCCTAGGATGTTGGTGATGTAATCCCTGGGAATAGCGTGGTCAGGAAATACGGCATCTGCGAACAGCCATTCACCAAGCAAGTTACAGGTCGAGTCGCCGTCAGTAATACGGGTATACAGTTCGGGGCCAATTCGCTTGGCGAAATCGATCGTGAGATAAAGGATTTCGACGCCCACTTCGGAATTGTCCGCAAGAACAGCGGATTTCAGCAGGCTGAGGCCCAGCGATGGCAGCAGGAGCGGACCGAACGGCGCTGAGACAAGCACGACGTCGGTGTGCTGACCTGATGACGATTGTCCCATACGGCCACGTCTCCCTAAATCTGGAACACTGTGACTGTGAAACGGCGCGTGCAGACTGACTGGGGCCTCATCTGATGGCCTGACGCGGTATTCCTTGACTTTGAAGGCGTTCCAGACCAATCTTCATTGTCTTCGGCAGTGTTTACACTAGGCCGACCCGCACTGCAGGCCAGTCCATCCAACAGTGTCATAGCGGAAGCGCCAGGTCAAGACATGCGTGGCGAGTGCTATGACAGGATATGCGCTTTGGAAAAGACTGCCTTAGTCGCGCCCGGCTCAGCCAGCGCCGTTGACTCGATTCGTCGCCACCTTGTCCGTGCACTACGGGTGGGCCGGTGAGAGCACTCGATGCGATCCGCATCAAGGTGCAGCCCCTGATGGCGACTCCACGCGTGGGAATGCCGGCCTGCCGCAGGCGGCCGCGCCTGCGGACTTAACGCCTTCTTCATCTGCTTGTGGCCGCGCGCCGCTGGGGTGAGGGCAAGTCACAGCTCAACTATCGTGACGCCACTTGTCCGGCAGCCCGACCAGCATTGGCACGGCCTCCTCGAACCTTTTCCGAGAAATGAAAGTCGAGTCGAGCATGAAGAGGAAGGAGCCATCGGCGGGAAAGATATCCACATAACACACGCTCGGGTCGAATTCCCGTTCCCCGATCCACTCGAACTGGAATTCGTTCGCGGCCGCGGCAGCCAGTTCTTTGGCACCACCCTGCTGACAGTTGATCAAGACTCGACGATCGGGGACGAATCCCTCCTCCGCCAGCGACGTAAGCATCGATGCCAAGTCGGCCGGGTTATACGCCCCGTACTCCTGAGCGCGTAGAAGTTGGCGGAACATAGTGGACAACGACTCCCGCACGCCACTGTGATCACTTGCGGGTGAATAGAGAGCGGGGGCGTCCTCAGCCATCGGTCCGACCGTGTGCGCCTGTTTTCTGGCCCTGCCACTGGTACGCAGCAGGAACGGCAACTGTCTCATTCCGGTGAGCCTGCACAGCGTTTCTGCCACGGCGGCGATCAGGACAGTCGGAGCCGAGACCCGGGCGGCCGCTGCCGCCCTGGTAGCCGCCGCCACCATTCCGGGCGCCTCCAATCGGCCCAGGAAGAAGCCGGCCTCCTCGCCCGCCCCGATGCCAACATAACGAGCCGGGAAGTGGGGCAGCTGGGACCGCCAATGTTCGAGCGATCGCCTGTTGTACGCGAGGCCGTCCTCGGACACCTCCCACGCGGAGCATTCGACGGGTTGCACCACCGCGCCAGGGGAACGGTCGAGCCCGGACAAGGCGGCCGTGAGCTGTTCGCAGACCAGCTCTGTCGAGTAGGCGTCGAGCAGCAGGTGCGACCACACCAAGTGCACCCGGACGACCTCGCCCCCCTCGGTCTCGAAGCCCACTCGAAGAAGCGGCGGCGATGTCACGTCGAAGGTCGACGGGTGGAACCCGGGCGGAATCTCGCCGGTCGGGAAGGACATGACGGGGACGGAAACGCTTTGCTGCACCAGCTGATGTACGGAATTGCTTTCAGTTATCTCAAAATGCGTCCGGAACGTCTCGTATGCCGATAGCACTTCGGCCAGCGTATTCGAGCAGGCATTCGGAGATCGCTGCTCCCTGGCAACCACGTCGACGGCTGCGTAAATATTTGTCCAACCCTCGTTCGGTCGGTGCGGTTCGAGCGCCCGCCAAATGTATTCCTGACCCCATGTGGCACTGGAGGGGCTGTGGCCCCTCCCGCTCAGCACAATTTCCAATTCAGTGCCCCTCACTACGGCGAGGACGAACAAGCCTTCCAGCGGGAATCCACGTACGGAGGTAGCTATCTTCCCCGGTGAGACATGCGCTCCGAAAACGAGTGCGAAGAGTGTCCGCTCGGCTTCCGGACGGCGGAAAATGACGCACTACGATTTATCATCCGCCTTCGGATCCGCTTGTCGTTTTTGGTCGGTCAGCACCGCCAGTGTACGAATTCTCCCTCCGTCGAAGAATTCCTCAAGGCCGAGTCGGACGCCAAGCCGCTCCTCGATGAGGTTTATCGCCTCGATCGCGATCGACGAATTGCCGCCTTGCTCCAGGAAATCGTCGTTAACCCCTACCCGCCGCTTGCCTAGTAACTCCGCAAATAGCACGGCAAGTTCGTTCTCAGTCGACGTCGTCGGTGGAAGGTACACGGACAGGCTGTCGGGCTCTTCGTCGATCCACCGTCGCAGCGCGAGGAGATCGACAGCGCCGTCTGCCGCTATCGGAAGCTGGCGCACGAGCAACACGCCGTCGGGCGCCTCTTCATCACCAAGCGTCTCCCAAGCAAATTCGCGGATCTCTGGCGCACTGGCGAAATCTCGAGGGACCACGACAGCCACCCGCCGCGCTGCCAGCGAATCCGCCTCCGGCAGGTCCACGATCGCCACTTCCCGGACGTCTGGATGCTGGGCTATAACCGGCTCTAGATCTGTGATGCGGGGTGACATGTAGTCCCTTCCTTGCGATCTACGTTGGGCTAGTGGGCGCGTCCGGCTGTGTGCTACTTAGCCGCCAGCGTTCCAGTTTACCCGCGGGGGACCTTGGCACCTCATCAACGATATCGATGCGTCGAGGCACTTTGTGCCCGGCCAAGCGACGCCGGCAGTGAATCAGCAAGCTCTCGATATCTGCGGCTTCCCCATCCTGGGTTGTCGCGTAGACACGCACCACACAGCCGAGGTCAGCATCGGGCATCGCTACCGCGACCGCATCTCTCACCCGAGGGTGTTCGAGGAGCACTGCCTCCACTTCGGCCGCATAAACGTTCTCTCCGCCGACATTGATCATATCGTCGCGACGTGGCACCAAGAACAGATAACCGTCCTCGTCCAACCAGCCATGATCACCAACGCTCTTGAACCCGTCCACGGTAGACTCGATGTGCCCCTCGCCCGCAGAGTGGCGGCTGTGGTAGCCGTGCGCTGAACGCATGAACACCCGCCCGACGGCTCGCGGCGGCATGCGCCTGCCCGCCTCATCGAGGATGCGGATCTGGGTGAATACTCCCTTGCCCACCGTGCCTGGCCGGATCAACCATTGATCACCCCGCACAGCAGCAACGCCGACCTGTTCGGTCGCGCCGTAGTACTCGTATAGCCGACTCGGACCCACCAGATCGATCCATGCCCGCTTAGTCATGTCGTCACATGCGGCGGCAGTGTGCACAACCGCGCGCACAGTGGCGAATGAAGTCGGTTTCGGGTCAGCCAGCTGGACAATGGCCCGCATGTAGGAGGGAGTCAGCTGAACCCATTCCACGGCCTGCTCCTGAATCAGCTGGATCGACCACTGTGGCGAGAAGACGGGTTGAAGGATCACAGTATTCGCATCCCATACGCCATCCAACAAGGTCAGGAACGGGCCAGCGTGATGCAACGGTCCGACTGCGAGCTGCCGTTGGCCGGACCGCCAGCCGAGTTGGCGGAGAAATGGCGAAGGCACCCGCGCTGCGTTGTAGCCGAAGGGGCCCGGGTGCGCCGTCACCTTGATGGTTCCAGAGCTTCCCCCGGTAGGAAGTAGGAACGAGCTGTGCCTATGTTCTCCTAGATCTGTGGCAGCGCCGGATCGCCTTGCCGGCTCCGCGCGGGGATACAGCGCAAGGTTGTCGTTAATCCCTAGGACCGGCCCGTGCTCGGCTGCGACGAGGTCGAGTAGGCGTTGGCGCTCTGCCTTGGGCGCCTTGGCGTTAAGTGGCAGTAGCGTCATCCCCGCGCAGAGCGTCGCTACGATGTGCAACACCGAGGCCGTGGTGTTCGCGGCGTCCACCGCGATGACGGGTGGCTGAGGGTCACCCCCTACCTGGGCCTGCATCGCATCTGAGATTCGGCCTACCTCTGTGGCGAACTCCAGCCAGCTGACCCGTTGAGGTGTCAGATCCGCGTCGAAGCCGATCAGAGCTGGGTCGCCTGGCCGGTTCCGCGCTATCTCCTCGATACGGTCGCGAGCGGTCAGATCCACAAGTGGCTCCTGAGAATTGCTGCAGACTTCACGCTCGCCGCCCAAGCACTAGTAGATCTTCGTTCTCGATGGGCGGTGGCCGCTGAGTCATGCGGCGAGACGGACGGCTGGCGTTGTGGTCGCGTGGGGCAGTGCAGAGCGTCCACCGTGATTACGGTACCGCCCGGGTCGCCAAACCGGTCGAGCAGCGGCCGGGACCGTTGGACCCACGCCCTGCTCTCACTGGCAGGCGTCTGGTCCAGAGACCTCAAGACGGGTACCTCACGACCGTGCCGGAGCGCTGGTCCTGCGCCATGTCGAACGATTGCCCACGTTAACGGCTCGACAGTCGAGAGCTTGCAAGGCCATAGTGGATTGCGCATCGATACCGGTTGCGATATCGAGGTGTATAATCTATACAATATTCCCTGGGGCGGGTTCTACCACATACGGCGGAAGCAACTCAACCGAGAGCAGTCGATCGAAAGCGATGTAGCGACGCGTCAAGCGATGCTCTATTCCCCCTTGATTTTCTAGTGGCGGCGGCGCCGAAGCGGCGCTAGCCGGTGCTATTTATAGTGGAGATATGATGCTTGTACAGACCTCACCGCTTGAGGCCGCCGGTTACCGACGGGATTCTACCGTATTTGTTCTGCCCGATGGCGAAGAGCTTTCTTATGCAACAGTGCGTCGTTTGTTGGAAGACTGGCTGCGGGTTTTCTCCTCCCCCGACAAAGTGCTCGTGGTGTGTCTGGGCGCGAATGTCTTGTCGACTGCGCTTGCGTACCTCGCGGCCTGGGAGGCCGGCCACGCGGTCGCTCTGCTTGATCCGGCGATCGACTCCGCCGCTCTGGACGGCTTCCTAACGGCGTACCAACCCGAGTTCGTCGTTGGCCCGGGTGCCCTGCCGGAGACAGATGTCGCCAACCGTTACGGGCTCGTGGGTCGGCCCGAGCCCGCCACCGCGATCTGGCGCGCGCACAGTCGGCCAGGCGCCGCCATTGATGCTGACCTCGCGCTCGTGCTACTCACCTCTGGGACGACCGGCGGTAGCAAGTCGGTCCGCCTGTCCCATGCAGGGGTGGTGAGCAACGCGCTTGCAATCGCCGAGACGCTTGATATCAAGCCGTCCGATCGCGCGGCGACCTCACTGCCACTGCACTATTCTTACGGGCTCTCGGTGCTCAACAGTCACCTAATCCGCGGCGCATCCGTGGCGCTTTCCGCGGATGCTCCGAGCAGCCAATCGTTCTGGCGACACTTTGCCCGTGACGGCTGCACAAGCTTTGCCGGCGTGCCGGCGACCTACGAGACGTTGGCCCGCCGTCTTCCCCAGATCGCGGGACTGCCGAGGATGCGGGTGATGACCCAGGCTGGCGGCCATCTGCGTGATGAGTTGGTCCGGTTGTACTCCGCCGCCCTAGATGGCGCCGGAGCTCGATTCTTTGTGATGTATGGCCAGACCGAGGCCACCGCGCGGATTGCCTGTCTGGACCCGCAGAGCGAGCCTGGCCGTATCGGCTCTGTCGGTACAGCCATACCAGGCGGCAGCATTGACATACGGGATGAGGTGGGGCTCCCTCAGCCTGACGGCATCGTGGGCCAGGTCTGGTACGAGGGGCCGAACGTCATGCACGGGTATGCGAGCACGCGCCAAGACTTGTCGCTGGGCGATCAGCTTGGCGGCCGCCTGGCCACCGGGGATCTGGGCTTTCTGCGGGACGGCTATTTGTATCTCGTTGGCCGGACTAAACGAATCAGCAAGATCATGGGAAAGCGGCTCGGGCTCGACGACCTGGAATTGCGCCTAGGCACGGTCAGTTCGACCGCCGCGGTTGATGGGGGTGACTGTGTTGTGTTATTCGCCGAATGCCCACCAAAGGAATACTATTCCTCCGTTCGGCGTTTGGCGGCTGACTTCGTGTTGCCATACTCCGCCTTCAGAGTCCATGAAGTAGCGGCCCTTCCCCGCCTCACCTCGGGCAAGATCGATTACCAGGCGCTAACTCGATAATCCATTCCACCACCCAAAAGGATACGACGCGTGAACGCCGACTCAGCGATGCGGGAGAACAACGACCCTAACTCTCGTGTCCCCATCGATGTGGTGGAATCAACTATCTGGTTCATAGTCGAGCAGACACTGAGGACCAGTGTCCGCCCCTGGGAAAATCTCCTCGAGATCGGCGCTACCTCCATCGACGCTCTGCGCATCATAGGGAGGGTCGCCGAGGAAACCGGCGTGAAGGTGGCGCTGGAACGATTCCTTCTGCGGCCGACCGTACAGGACCTCGCGCGGCTAGCCCGTGAGAAGCGGGGTGCTGGTGATGGCGGTTCCAGAAGTTGGGATGGCGACCTTTCGAGGCAGGTGCCGTTACTCCTTCCGTTCGGTCGGGTCAGCGTGATACTGAGTCTCTTGCCGCCGACCGCTCAGGCCGTGGTGTGTACCGTCGAGCCCCCGGACGTCCGGGAGGACTCCCCCCTGGTCTCGGTCTCAGACCTATTGGCGCAGTATCCAGCGCCCGTGCGCCGCTGGCTGTCCGAGAGCCCAGTAGTGGCTGCTTACTCTGTGGCGGCGGACCTCGCGATAGAGGCGGTTGCGCGCCGCGAGCGGCAAGGCCGACCGGTGCGGCGCCTCATCCTCGTGGACCCGGCGCTTCAACCGCACGTACGGTCGGCGCGGATGTCGCAGCTCCTGGAACTGTCTTCTGAGGACCTTCGCAACAATCCTGACTTGCTCAAGGTTCTGGACGACATCGACGAGTTCCGCCGTACTTCGGTGGACCGGAGGCGCGCGGACCAGTTGCCCGAGCTGCTGTCCGCACTGAAACCGCACGTCGAATTGTTTGCTCGGCTTGACGACAACTTCGAACTTCACGACAGCGAGCGCGCGCTGTTGTTCCGCGATTACGCATCATTTTTCAGATTGATGGTGGCGGCCTCGCAGCACGAGCCGCCGACGATCGATGCGCCTGTGACGGTCGTCGTGTCGAGTCAATACGAGCGGCAAGGCGGTGGACGAGTTCTGGAACAGTGTCGTTCCTTCTTCCACGGGCCGGTAGAGCTGCTCCGGGTGCCGGGAGACCATTTCACCGCGCTCCTTTCGCCTGAGCTCGCCGAACTATTCGCGAACGCGCTGGGCCAATCCCCTGGACTCGTGGAGAGTCCCGTTGAGCCACTCCGGCCCTCTTGGCTTCGGCCGTGACGAGCTATGGCCTTGGTATCACGACGGTTGCTTGCTCCTGCGCGCTTGGGCTTGATGCGGCGCCGCCGAATGCCGATGCAGGCTTATCCAGCACCAAGGCGATTGGAATAGCGATCGTGGCCGACGACACGACCAGCGTCCATCCGTGAAGGAGTTATCGCAAACCGCGGATCCCACTACGCACGCCGATACCGTAGATCCGCAGGGAAATGCGACGGCCGCACCGGGTTCGCCGTCGCCAGGCCGGGGGATGACCTGGCGCTTCGCTACGCGCCGTTTAGGCCGGCATCCACTAGCAATCACAGTTCTGGCGCTGACTTTATTCGGTGGTGTCGGGCTCAGCCTGTTGTCACCGTTGCTGATTCGGCAGTACATCGATCAGGAGATGACTCGATCCGCCCCGCCCGTGGCGTCCGCGGCGATACTGGTGAGCGGGTACCTGCTCGTCAGTCTGGTGGTTCAGCTGGCCGCCGTCGGCGAAGCGGCAGTGGCTGAGCGCCTGGCGCGGACGGTCATGGACCAGGTTCGCGTCGACGTCACCCAGCACTGTCTGACGCTAGGCATGGACTTTCACAACGCCACCCGCCCCGGTGACATGGTGGAGAGGATCGAAGGCGACGTCAATTTGCTGGCGAACTTCTTGTCCCGATTCGTGATGATGGTGGTAGGGCAAGTGTTGCTGCTGGCTGGGTTGATCGTCGCGCTCCTCTTGGTCGACTGGCGGATCGGTGTCAGCATCGGTGTCCTCACCGTCCTCGTCACGCTGGCGCTGCGCCGGCTCGCCCGGCTGGGTCGGACGTCGTTCAACCGTTTCCGCCAGGCATCCGCTGGCCTAAGCGGCTTTCTCGAGGAGGCACTGACCGCCGCGCCCGACGTTCAGGGCGTGGGTGGCCTGGCGTACACGCGACAGCGACTGTCCGGCGCCACCCGGGAAGTCTTTCGCGCAGAGCAGTCGGCCGGCATCTGGGGCATCATCGCGCTGTGGGCCGCGGCCTCCTTCGCCGCCTGGTCGGGCACCGCGGTGGCGTTGCTCTGGTCGACACATCTCTATTCCGTTGGTGCGATGACCATCGGCACGGTCTTCCTGGTCTTTCTCTACACCCAGCAAATGATGCAGCCGTTGGACCAGATGGCCTATCAAGTTCAGGACTACCAGGCGGCCGCTTCCTGCGTAGGGCGGCTGCAGCAGCTCCTGGACCTTCCGGGCACGACGCCGATGGGCGACCGACGACCCTTTCCGCCGGGGCCCGTACGCATCGAACTTCGCCGAATGAGCTTCCGTTATTCCCCGGAGTTGCCCGCCGCGCTCCGCGACATCGACATCGTGTTGCCCGCCGGGGACACCCTCGGAGTTGTGGGCCGCACCGGCAGCGGCAAGAGCACGCTCGTGCGGCTGCTGGCCGCCCTGTACGCGCCGACCGGCGGCACGATCCTGCTGAACGACGTGGATATCGCCGCCATCGACCGTCCCGGCATCCGGGAGCGAGTGGTCGTGATCCCGCAGGAAGTGCAGCTGTTCAAGACGACGCTGCGGAACAACGTCACCATCTTCGACCAGTCCCGGTCCGATGCGGAGGTGCGTCGCGCATTCGAGGAACTCGGAATGAGCGGCTGGCTGGAACGGTTACCCGCCGGATTCGACACGGTGTTAGTGCCAGGCGGCTCCGGCCTGTCCGCCGGCGAGGAGCAGCTCGTCTCATTCGTCCGGGCGTTCCTGAGCGACCCGGCCGTGGTCCTGCTGGACGAGGCGTCATCGCGTCTGGATCCCGCCACGGAGCAATTGGTCAGGCAAGCCATGACCAAGCTGTTGACCGGCCGGACCGGGGTCGTGGTCGCGCATCGACTGTCGACTATCACCGAAGCCGACTGGATCCTCCTTCTGGAGGACGGGCAGGTCGCCGAGTATGGCCGGCGCCTCGACCTCGTCGCGAATCCTCGGTCGAGGTTCAGCCGACTGCTAGCTCACGGTGTGAACGACCTTGAGGCCACACCGGGCGGCGAGCGGTCATGCTGACCCGGGACCGCGCGAGGCGGCTGCCTCTCGTGCTGCTGCGGCAGCACCGCTGGGCGTTCCTCGCAGACGCCGCCATCGGAGCGGCGTTCTTCCTCGTAGGCATAATACCGGGCCTCATCGCCAAACAGGTCCTCGACCGCCTAGCAGCGCCCGAGGGCGAAACCCTCGCCATCTGGCTGATCGTGGCCTTGATGCTTGTCAAAGCCGTTCACGTTGGTCTCGGCATCGGGTGGATGGCCGCCGACACCGCCCTCCGCGGTGTCCTGCTGGCACTGCTGCGGCAAAACCTGTTCGACCGGATAATGTCGCTGCCGGCGGCACGCGCGCTGCCCACGCCGGTCGGCGATGCGCTGAACCGGTTCATGGAAGATGTGCGTGAGGTCGTGGAGGCGCTGTGCAAGCGCGGCGGCCTGACGAATCTGACCTCGTCGTTGTCGTTCACGACGGTGGCGGTCGCGGTGATGGTGCATATCAACCTACGAGTGACCGTGCTCGTACTGCTGCCAGTACTCGGCGTCATACTGATCAGCTACAGCGCCGGGCAGCGCATCAACCGGTTTCGGAGGCGCAGCAGGCAGGCAGCCGGTGAGGTGTCGGGTTTCCTACAGGAAATCTTCGCCAATATTCAGCTGATCAAGCTTAGCGGAGCACAAAGTCATGTGATCGCGCGGCTGGTCCAGCACAACAGGGTGCGGCGCCAGGCCGCCGTCCGCGACAACGTCTTCGTCGCAGTCCTGCACTCCTCATCGGCTTTCGTCCTGGCTCTTGGCGTCGGCCTCATCCTCCTCGTCTCAACCGACGACTTCCGCCAGGGCGATTTCACGGTGGGTGACCTCGCGCTGTTCACCTACCTGCTGCAGGAGGTGGGGATTGGCGTCGTCGTGCTCGGCGACTTCCTACGACAATGGCGGCAGGCCAGGGTTTCCGCCGAGCGATTGGCCGCGTTGCAGCAAGGCGAGCACATCGCAGAGCTGGGTCGGCGCCGCCCGCTGTACCTGCGCGGCGGGCCTCCCGAGGCAACGGCGGACAAACATCCGGGCTCCTCCGCGGATGAGCTGCGGCAGCTCGAGATACGCGGCTTGTCCTACCGGTACGGACCGGACGGGTTCGCGCTGCGGGACGTCGACCTGGCGCTCGTCCGGGGCTCGATGACGGTCATCACCGGCCAAGTCGGATCTGGCAAGAGCACCCTCGTCCAGTGTCTGCTGGGAATGCTGCCGGCCGACGCCGGGACGGTGTACTGGAACGGCGAACCGATTGCTGATCCCGCCAGCTTCCTGAAACCCCCGCGGTGCGCCTATCTGCCGCAGAACCCGCAATTTTTCAGTGACACCGTCCGGCAGAACATCCTGCTCGGTCTCCCCAGCGACGGCGATATCGAGCGCGATGCGGCCTACCGGGCGGTCTTCGAGCAAGACCTCGCGGCGATGCCCGAGGGTTTCGACACGGCGGTGGGACCTCGTGGCTACCTGCTCTCGGGCGGGCAACGTCACCGCCTGGCCGCGGCGCGGATGCTAGCCCGCGAAGCTGACCTGTTGGTCATCGACGACGTGTCCGCCGCCTTGGACGTGCAGACCGAGACGGTGTTGTGGGACCGGTTGATCACCAGTGCTCAGGCGTCGGGTCAGACTCTCCTGATCGTCACGAACAAGCTTCCGACTCTCATGCGAGCCGACATCGTGGTGATGCTGGAGGCGGGGCAGGTGGTGGGGACGGGTGAGTTCCTGCCTCTGCTCGTCGATTGCCCTCCCCTGCGCCAGCTCCATCCCGAGCTGCGCTCAGGCGATGCGTTGCCATGACGTCGCCGCTGTCGCCATTTTGGCTCTTCGAAGTTGAGAGCGGGATTCGCAGCTCATCGGTGATCATCTGAGTCGCTCGTGTCGTGAGTCGTTGATGCGGATGCAGGAGCGCCCATGGGGCGTGATCCTCGCTGCTACCTCGAACGAAGCGCCTGCCCGAGATCGACGAGCGCTGTCCGCGGCAAGAATGCGTAGGAGGGCGAGCGGGGACGTCGGCCTGCCTGCCCGCTAGGGCTCCAGGAAGGGGCGAACACGGTCCTTGGGGCGGCCGATGATGGCGCGCTCGCCCTTGATCAGCACCGGGCGCTGCATCAGGCGCGGATGCTCGACAAGAAGGTCGGCCACCGCCTCGGGCGTGACGAAGTCATCGGCGTCGAGGCCGAGCTGAGCGAAGTGAGGGTCCTTGCGAACCAGGTCCGCCGGCGGATCCTCTAACTTGCCGATCAGGGCCAACAGCGCGGCGCGGTCGAGTGGCGTCTTGAGGTAGTGCACGACCTCGGCGGCGGTTGCGGTGTTGTCGGCTTCGGCCAACGCATGTTTCGACGTCGAGCAGGCGGTGTTGTGCAAGATCGTGACGTCGGCCATGCCCAGCAGCGTACTGGGCTGGCAGGCCTGCCGAATATGTCTTGCGGACCGATAGCCCTTTGCTTCGGTGGGTCAGTCCGCGCCGAAGCGCACAGCATGATGTCGGGATCCACTACGTTGTGCGCCGCCAGGGACTCGAACCCCGAACCCGCTGATTAAGAGTCAGCTGCTCTGCCAGTTGAGCTAGCGGCGCCTACAACATCGTGCCCCCTGGCCGGTGGGCACGAGAGAGAACCTTAGCAGAGCCCGTTGGACCGCTCGAAATCCGGCGGCGACCCTGCCCAGGCACCCCAGCGACCTCACGTTGACCGGTCCGACCCCCTGTGGTTGGGTGGGCGGCAACGACGACAGTGAAGGAAGTCCGGTGCGAATCCGGCGCGGTCCCGCCACTGTCACCGATGAGCGGACCCCGCTACATCACGGCCTCGCGGCTGGAAGATGGGGCGAGCGCGCTGGGCCGTAGGCCTGGCAGATTCGGGAGCCAGGATACTTCGGTCGTCGGCAGTAGCCCCAGGGCGTGGACACCCGACGGAGGTTTGAATGACGCCAGCCCGAGCCATCCGACAACGCGCGCTCTCACCCTAGATGTCCCGATTTCCGGTCGCAGTCGGCCTGGTCCTCGGCGTGCTGGCCGATGAGCTGCTCGGCGACCCCCGGGGCGGGCATCCGGTGGCCGGCTTCGGCGCCGCCGCCGCCGCCCTGGAGCGCAGGATCTACCGCGACGACCGCCTCGCCGGCGCGACCTACGCGCTGGCCTGCGTGCTGCCGGTGACCGCCGCCGCGGCCCTGGTCGAGCGGCGCGCCGCCCAGCACCCCACCGCCAGGACCGTCGCCATCGCCGCCGCCACCTGGACCGTGATCGGCGGCCGCAGCCTGCGCCGGATCGCCGCTGACCTGGCCACCGCGCTGAACCGCGACGACACCGAAGCCGCCCGGGCCCTGATCCCCAGCCTGTGCGGCCGTGACCCCGCGCAGCTGGACAGCAAGGGCCTGGCCCGAGCCACCGTCGAGTCGGTCGCCGAGAACACCTCCGACTCGGTCACCGCGCCGCTGTTCTGGGGCGCCGTCGCCGGCCTGCCCGGCCTGCTCGGCTACCGCGCCGTCAACACCCTGGACGCCATGGTCGGGCACCGCTCGCCCCGCTACGCCCGGTTCGGCACCGCCGCTGCCCGGCTGGACGACCTCGCCAACCTCTTACCCTCACGACTCACCGCCGCGCTGACCGTCGCGCTGGCCGGCCAGGTCGGCGGCTCACCCGCCCGGGCCTACCGCGCTTGGAACCGTGACGCGGGCGGCCACCCCAGCCCCAACGCCGGCCAGTGCGAGGCCGCGGCGGCCGGCGCGCTCGGGCTGGCCCTCGGCGGCCCGACCAGCTACCCCAGCCACACCGAGCACCGTCCGCTCCTCGGCGCCGGCCGGGCGCCGGAACCGCACGACATCCCGCGAGCGACGAAACTCAGCCACCTGACCCAGTACGCCACCCTGGCGGTGCTGGTCACCGCGCTGCTCCTGCGCGACAGAGCCACCTGCAAAGGCAGGCCGGCGTGAAGGGCTCGCTGCTGGTCGCCGGAGCCAGTTCGGACGCGGGCAAGAGCCTGCTCACCGCCGGCCTGTGCCGGTTGCTGGCCCGGCGCGGCGTCTCGGTGGCCCCGTTCAAGGCCCAGAACATGTCCAACAACTCCGCTGTCGCGGCCGACGGCGGCGAGATCGGCCGCGCCCAGGCGCTGCAAGCCGAGGCCTGCGGCATCGAGGCCAGCGTGCTGATGAACCCGGTGCTGCTCAAGCCGGGCAGCGACCGGCGCTCGCACGTGCTGCTGCACGGCCGCCCCTACGCCGAGGCCAGCGCGCTGGACTACCGGCAGTTCAAGTCCGCGCTGCGCAAGGAGGTGCTGGCCAGCTATGACGAGCTGCGCCAGCGCTATGACGTGGTGATCTGCGAGGGCGCCGGCAGCCCGGCCGAGGTCAACCTGCGCGAGAGCGACCTGGCCAACATGTGGCTGGCCGACCAGCGCGAGCTGCCCACCCTGGTGGTCGGCGACATCGACCGGGGCGGCGTGTTCGCCGCGCTCTACGGCACCGTGGCGCTGCTCAGCGAGCGCGACCAGTCCCTGATCGCCGGCTTCGTGGTGAACAAGTTCCGCGGCGACGACCGGCTGCTGGCGCCGGGGCTGGACATGTTGAAGCAGCTGACCGGGCGTCCGGTGTTCGGGGTGCTGCCGTGGCTGCCCGACCTGCGGTTGGACGCCGAGGACTCCCTGTCCACCCCGCCGGCCCTGGATGGCGGCCCGCCGACCGGCGCCGACCGGCTGACGGTGGCCGCGATCAGGCTGCCCCGGACCTCGAACTCCACCGACGTGGACGCGCTCGGCGCCGAGCCGGGCGTGACGGTGCGCTGGACCGCCTCGCCGACCGAGGTCGCCGCCGCCGACCTGGCGGTGCTGCCGGGCAGCCGGGCCACCGTCGCCGACCTGGCCTGGCTGCGCGAGCAGGGCCTGGCCGCCGCGCTGGCCGAGCGCGCCGGGCAGGGCGCTCCGGTGCTCGGCATCTGCGGCGGCTACCAGATGCTGGCCCGGGCCATCGTCGATGACGTCGAGTCCGGCGCGGGCACGGTGCCGGGGCTCGGGCTGCTGCCGGTGACGGTGCGCTTTCAGCAGGACAAGATCCTCGGCCGGCCCACCGGCGAGGCGTTCGGGGCGGCTGTCAGCACCGGCTACGAGATCCATCACGGCCGCACC
Source organism: Jatrophihabitans sp. (assembly GCA_036389035.1). NCBI lineage: Bacteria > Bacillati > Actinomycetota > Actinomycetes > Jatrophihabitantales > Jatrophihabitantaceae > Jatrophihabitans > Jatrophihabitans sp. The sequence continues at coordinate 404,874 of DASVQQ010000011.1, read as the reverse complement.
ACGCTGCTGCCGGACGGCGACAACCGGGGCGGTGACGACCCAAGCAACGCCGACCCAAGCAATGCCGAGCCGTGCGAACCCTTCTTGGACGGCTACCGGGTGGGCTCGGTCTGGGGCACCATGTGGCACGGCGCCTTCGACAGCGACGAGTTCCGCCGCCGGTTCCTCACCAGGATCGCCGCCGTCACCGGCCGCGACTTCACCGCCGCGCCGGACACCGAGATCGCCGCCGGCCGGGCCCGCCAGCTGGACCGGCTGGCCGACGCCGTCGAGGCCGGCCTGGACATCGAGGCGTTGACCGACCTGATCACCGCCGGTCCGCCGTCCGGCCTGCCGTTTCTGCCCCCAGGAGCACCGAAGCCATGACAATCACTTCTGGCGACACTCCTGACGCCACGACCATCACCGGCAAGACTTCCGACGCCACGACCATCACCGACAAGACTTCCGACGCCAAGACGATCAACGACAAGGGCTATATGAACAAGGGCTATCTGGACACCGGCTACCCGTTCTCGGCGGTGCTGGGCGCGGAGGAGATGCGGCTGGCGCTGCTGCTCAACGCGGTGTCACCGGCCATCGGCGGCGTGCTGGTGCGCGGCGAGAAGGGCACCGCCAAGTCGACGGCGGTCCGCGGCCTGGCCGCGCTGCTGCCAGCCATCGACGTGGTCGCCGGCTGCCGGTTCGGCTGCGACCCGGCCGCGCCGGAACCGCACTGCCCGGACGGCCCGCACACCGCCGACCCGCACACCGCCGACCCGCAGGCCGCCGACCCGCACGCCGCCGTCGAATCCGTCACGGTGCCGGCCCGGCTGGTGGAGCTGCCGGTCGGCGCGTCCGAGGACCGGGTGGTCGGCTCGCTGGACCTGGAACGGGCGCTGGCGCACGGCGTCCGGGCCTTCGAGCCGGGACTGCTGGCCACCGCGCACCGGGGCATCCTCTACGTCGACGAGGTCAACCTGCTGGCCGACCACCTGGTGGACGTGCTGCTCGACGCCGCGGCGATGGGCCGCAACCACGTCGAGCGAGACGCCGTCTCGGTCAGCCATCCGGCCCGGTTCGTCCTTATCGGATCGATGAATCCGGAGGAGGGCGAGCTGCGGCCACAGCTGCTGGACCGGTTCGGCCTGACGGTCGACGTCTCGGCCAGCCGCGATCCCGCGGTCCGGGTCGACGTGGTCCGTCGCCGGCTGGACGCCGACGCCGACCCGGCCGGCTTCGCGCGGCGATGGGCGAAAGCCGAGGCCGAGCTGGCAGCCCAGATCGTCGCGGCCCGCAAGCTGCTGCCCGACGTGGTGCTCGGCGACGCGGCGTTGCGCCAGATCGCCGAGGTGTGCGCGGCCTTCGACGTCGACGGGATGCGCGCCGACATCGTCACCGCCCGGACCGCCGCCGCGCACGCCGCCTGGCACGGCCGCACCGAGGTTCTCGAAGCCGACGTCCGGGCCGCTGCGCTGCTGGCACTGCCGCACCGCCGCCGGCGCAACCCCTTCGACCAGCCCGGCATGGACGCCGACGCCCTGGACGAGGCGCTGGAACGCGCCCGCGACACCGAGCCGGAACCGCCGGAGCCCGATCCCGGTCCGGACGGCGGCGCGCCACCCGAAGATCCCGACGCGGCGCAGGACGGCAGCGCGGACGCGCGGAACAGCCCGCCAGCACAGGACCATCAGGAACCGCAAGGCAGTCCGGAACCGCAAGGCAGTCCGGAACCGCAGCGAACCGCCGGAGAGCGGGCCGAGGCGCCGGACACCGACCAGCAGGCCGGCAACGCAGGACAGGCGAGCACCGCCGCCACCGGCAAGGCCGGCCGGGCGAAGGTGTTGCGCGGCAGTGGCGGGTCACTGGCCACCCCCGGCCGCCGGGCCGCCGCCCGCACCGGCCGTGGCCGGACCGTGCGCGCCCTGCCGCCCGGCAGCCAGGCAGGCCCGATCCACCTGCGGGCGACGGTGGCCGCCGCCGCCCCGCACCAGAAGGATCGGGGTCGCAGCTCCTATGACGGCGGCCCGCTCAGGCTGACCGGCCAGGACCTCAGGCGCGCCGACCAGCGCGGCAAGGAGGGCAACCTGGTGCTGTTCGTGGTCGACGCCAGCGCGTCAATGGCGGCCCGAGCGCGGATGAGCGAGGTGAAGGCGGCGATTCTGTCGCTGCTGCTGGATGCCTACCAGCGCCGTGACAAGGTCGGCCTGATCACCTTTCGAGACAAGGGCGCCGAGCTGGTGCTGCCGCCGACCGGGTCGGTGTCCCACGCTGCCCGGCGGCTGGATGACTTGGCCACCGGCGGGCGCACCCCGCTGGCGGCCGGCGTGGCCAAGGCGGCGCAGGTGGTGCGCACCGAGTTGCTGCGCGATCCGCTGCGCCGGCCGCTGATCGTGCTGATCACCGACGGCCGGGCCGACACCCGGGCCGCGGCCCGCGCCGGAGCCGGCTTGCACAATCACGACATGGTCGTCATCGATTGCGAGCGAGGACTGGTCCGCCTCGGCCTGGCGCAACGGCTGGCCTATGACCTGCACGCGCAGTACCTGCCGCTGGCCGAGGTCACCAGCGAACCGCTCACCACTCTCGTCAACGATTGGCAGGCCGCCTGATGCCGCAAGGGAAACCCGAATCCGTTCCGCAGGACGGCCTGACCACCCGGCAGCGGCGCAACCGGCCGCTGACCATGGTGCACACCGGGTCGATGAAGGGTAAGTCGACCGCCGCGTTCGGGATGGCGCTGCGGGCCTGGAACGCCGGCATGAGCGTCGGGGTGTTCCAATTCGTCAAGAGCGCCAAGTGGCGGGTCGGCGAGGAGTCGGCTTTCGCCGCGCTGAACGCCGTCCACCAGAGCACCGGTCAGGGCGCGCCGGTGGCCTGGCACAAGATGGGGGAGGGCTGGTCCTGGATCCAGCGCCCCGGCACCGAGGCCGACCACGCCGCCGACGCCCAGGAGGGCTGGCGTCAGATCCAGCGGGACCTGGCCGCCGAGAGCTACCGGTTCTACGTCCTGGATGAGTTCACCTACCCGATGAAGTGGGGCTGGGTGGACCCCGACGAGGTGGTGGCCACCCTGGCGGCCCGGCCCGGCTCGCAGCACGTGGTGATCACCGGCCGCGACGCCGCGCCGGCGCTGCTCGACTACGCCGACCTGGTGACCGAGATGACGAAGGTGAAGCATCCGATGGACGCCGGCCAGAAGGGGCAGCGGGGTATCGAGTGGTGAGCCAGCCACTGAACTTGCCCCGGCTGGTGATCGCCGCTCCGGCCAGTGGCACCGGCAAGACCATGGTGGCCACCGGGCTGCTGGCCGCCTTCCGCAGGCAGGGGCTGGAGGTCAGCTGCCACAAGATCGGCCCGGACTACATCGATCCCGGCTACCACTCCCTGGCCGCCGGCCGGGTGGGACGCAACCTGGACGCCTGGCTGGTCGGTGAGGACCGGATAGCGCCGTTGCTCAGGCATGGGGCGATGACCCCGCGGCCGGCCGACATCGCCGTGATCGAGGGCGTGATGGGACTGCACGACGGCGCGGTCGGCCGGGGCGGTTTCGCCTCCACCGCCCACATCGCCCGGCTCACCGGCTCGCCGGTGCTGCTGGTGCTCGACACCACCGCGCAGGGCCGGTCCGCGGCGGCCCTGGTGCTCGGAATGCAGTTGTTCGACAAGGGCATCCGGATCGCCGGGGTGATCCTGAACCGGGTCGGCAGTGACCGGCACGAGCTGCTGCTGCGCCAGGCTCTGGAGGAGGTCGGGGTGCCGGTGGTGGGCTCGATCGGCCGGTCGGCGGCGGTGGTCACCCCGTCCCGGCACCTGGGCCTGATCCCGGCCGCCGAACGGCACGACGAAGCGCAGCGGACGGTGACCGCGCTGGCCGAGTTGATCGAGGTGAGCCTGGACCTGGCGGCGGTGCGGGCCATCGCCGAGTCGGCGCCGGAGCTGACCGCGCCCGCCTGGGACCCGGTCGCCGAGGTCGAGCGGGTCGGCGACGGGGTGCCGATCGCGGTGGCCGCCGGGCCCGCTTTCACCTTCAGCTACGCCGAGACCACCGAGTTGCTGACCGCGGCCGGCGCCGAGGTGCTGCCCTTCGACCCGACCCGCGACGCCGCGCTGCCCAGCGGCAGCCGGGGCGTGGTGATCGGCGGCGGTTTTCCGCAGGTGCACGCCGAGGCGCTGTCGGACAACGCCGGCCTGCGCGCCGACCTGGCCGCCTTCGACGGGCCGATCGCCGCTGAGTGCGCCGGCCTGCTGTACCTGGCTGCCGAGCTGGACGGCAAGCCGATGGTGGGCCGGATCCAGGCCCGGGCCCGGATGACCGCCAAGCTGACACTGGGCTACCGGGAGGCGGTGGCCGAGGCCGACTCGGCCGTGGCCCGGGCCGGCGAGCGGGTGCACGGCCACGAGTTCCACCGCACCGTCACCGACCCGGCGCACGGCGAGGTGGCCGCCTGGCGCTACGCCGGTGACCAGGGCGGCGCCCGGCAGGGTTTCAGCTCGGCCGGCGTTCACGCCTCCTACCTGCACACCCATTGGGCCGGCCAGCCTTCAGCCGCCCAGCGCTTCGTCGAGGCCTGCCGGTGAAGGGCTCAGACCGTGAAGGGCCTCAGACCGTGAAGGGCCTCAGACCGTGAAGGCCGTCCGGTGAGGGGTATCAGGCCACGCCGTCCGGCGGCGGTGAGCCAGGCCCTGACGGCCGAGCCGATGCTGATCGCGGGCATGGGCGCCAGCTTCGGGGTGTCGGTGGAAGAGGCCCGGGCGTTGCTCGACATCGCCCTGGACCAGCTCGGCCTGGACTCCGCCGCGGTCACCGCGATCGCGACGGTGGACAGCAAGGCCCGTGAGCAGGGCCTGGTGGAGCTGGCCGCCCGGCTCGGCGTCCCGCTGGTGCTGCACTCGGCGGCCGAGCTGGCCAGGGTGGCCGTGCCGCATCCCAGCCCGGTGGTCGACGCGGTGCTGGGGACGCCCAGCGTGGCCGAGGCGGCAGCCCTGCTCGGCCTGCCGGGCTGGCAGGCCGGCAACCCCGCGGCGGCGGTCGAGCTGCTGGTCGGCAAGACCGCCAGCCCGCGCGCCACGGTGGCGATCGCCAGGCACTGGCTGGCTGATCTGCACCATCACGGCGACGCCGAGCTGTCCGGTGGGCTGCTCGACTTCGCTGTCAACGTCAGCTCCGAGCCGATGCCGGACTGGCTGAGCGAGCCGATCGCGGCGGCCTGCCGGCAACTCGACCGCTATCCGGATCCGCGGGCCGCGACCGCGGCGGTCGCCGCCTGGCACCGCCGGCCGGTGGCGGAGGTGCTGCTGACCGCGGGTGCTTCGGAGGCGTTCACCCTGCTGGCGCAAGGGTTCTCGCCCGGCCGGGCCGTCATCGTGCACCCGCAGTTCACCGAGCCGGAGGTCGCCCTGCGGGCGGCCGGCTGGCGGATCGACCGGGTGCTGCTGGACCCCGCCGACTGGTTCGCCCTGGACCCGGACCGGATACCGGACGAGGCCGGCCTGGTGGTGATCGGCAACCCGACCAACCCGACCGGCACGCTGCACCCGATGCGGGCGCTGCTCGCGCTGCGCCGGCCCGGCCGGCTGGTCGTCGTCGACGAGGCGTTTCTGGACTCGATTCCCGGCGAGCCGGAAAGCCTGGCCGAGCAGGAGGACCTGAGCGGCATCGTGGTGGTGCGCTCGCTGACCAAGACCTGGGCGCTGGCCGGCCTGCGGGTCGGCTACCTGCTCGGTGACGCCGGCGCGGTGGCCACCGCGGCCGCGGTGCAACCGCACTGGGCGGTCTCAAGTCCCGCGCTGGCCGCCGCGCAGGCCTGCCTGTCCGAGGTGGCGCTGCCGGAGGCGCACCGCCGGGCCGCCGCGGTGACCGCGCACCGCCGGGCGCTGACCGGCGAGCTCGCCAGGCGCGGCTTCGAGCTCCATCCTGACGGAGCCGGGCCGTTCGTGCTCACCAGGCATCCGGCGTGGCCGGGCCTGCACGCCGAGCTGCGATCGCTCGGAATCGCGGTGCGCCGGGCCGACACCTTTCCCGGCCTGGGCCCGGGGTGGATCCGGATCGCGGTCCGGGACGAGGCGGCCACCGAGCCGCTGCTGGCGGCCCTGGACGTCCTCAGTCGAGTTCGAAGAGCCGGTCCTTGAGAACCTCGATCCGGGCGTAGTCGCGCATCACGTCCTCGAGCGAGTCCGCCCTCAGAAAGATCTTCAAGGGACTCGAGAGCAGGTCGAAGGTCGGCCGGATCCGAGCGCCTTCCTTGTACTTCAGGCTCAGCTCGAACACGGTGTCCATTGCCTCGATCTCGGCCACCACGTCCGCGTTGACGCGCCGCACCACGCCGTCGAGGTCGACCACGGCGTTGTAGACGCAGGCCTGCCGCAGCAACGGGTAACGGCGACCTGCATAGGAATCGAGGAACTCCCGCGGCCGTGAATAGGCCAGCGCCGCCAGGTGGGCCTGGTTCACGCCGAGGCACTCGTCGGAGAAGGCGGGGTACAGGTTGCCGGCGGTCCGGGCGCCGACCTCGACCAGGGTCGGGCCGTCCGCGGTGATGATCACTTCGGCGTGGGTGGGCCCGTATCCGATGCCCAGCGCTGTCAGCGCGCTGTCGACATAGTCGATCAGCTCGGCCACCCGGCCGTCCTCGGGCGGCAACGCGATCTCGTAGTCATAGAGGTTGTGAACGCCCACCAGCCGCTTGTGGTACTCCCAGACGCCGCAGGTGTAGCGGCTGCCCTGCCAGGACACCATGTCGACGACGTACTCGACGCCGTCCAGGTAGGACTGGATCAGCACCTCGTCGTTGGCCTCGCCCCAGAGCGTCTCGGTGCCCAGGACCGCCTCGGCGGCCTCACGCACCTGCTCGACGTCGGCGCAGATGGCTACCCCGTCGGTGGCGGCCGAGGACAGCGGCTTCACCACCACCGGATACCGCCCGGCCGCCTGGGCCCAGGCCACGATGTCGGCGGCCCGGTCGCTCTTGAACTGCTCGGCGCAGCGGACGCCGGCCCGGCGCAGCGTCTCGGCCATGTCGTACTTGTTCCGGCGGGCCGAGGACAGCGCCGTTCCGTTGCTGTGCAGTCCCAGCCGCTCGGACAAAGCGTCGGCCAGCGGCACGTCGGGCTCCATCCCGGCCACCACCGCGATCGGCGAGTGCTGGGCGAGCTCGTCGGCCAGCGCTGCTGTGTCGGCGCCGGTGACGGTGGCCAGGTACTTCATGCTCGGGCTGAACGAGGGCAGCCCGGGATCGCTCCTCACCTGCACGGCGTCGACCTCGAGTGCGTGGAAGGCGGTCAGCAGGAAGTCGCTGCAGGTGTAGGAGTCCACGATCGCGACGACCGGGCGGCGCTGCTCGGGCATGGCCTGGCTACCTCGTTCCTGGCGAGCGCGCCGAGCCACGCCGGCGCGGTGGTCAACTTCTGTCGCGGGCAGATGTCAGGCAACACCTTAGGCGCTGGCCGGCTCAGCCCGGACGCCTGACCAGCGCGACGTAGTGGTTGCCGCCGGTGTGCAGCAGCGCCTGATCAGCCAGCGGCTCGCCGACTCCGTAGACGGCCTGGTGCCGGATCACCGGCGGCCTCGTCACCGGCGGCGGGTCCTTCTTCGCCGGCGATGCCGATGTCGAAGCCTCTGCCCTGGCCTTCAGCGCTTCCTCGGCGGCTGCCCGCTGGCTGGCGGTGCGCACCCAGGCCGCCGCGTGCCGCAGCCCGGGGTTGTTCAGCAGCGCCCGCATCCGGGTGCCCAGGCCGGCGATGTGCCGTTGCGCGACGGCGTCGGTGACGATGGCCCGCACCGCGTTCTGCAGGGCGTCGGCCGGCAGCCCGGCCACGATCGCGGCCCGCGCCGCGGTGATCTCCGGGCCGGAGAGCGCGGTGAGCAGGTAACCTCGGGAGGCTTGGGACACGTGCTGCAACGCGTAGAGCAGGCAGTCCCCGCCGCCGAGATTGCCGACGATGTCGAACCCCGGCGGGGGCGCGTCGCGATACACCCGGACGCTCACGGCGAAATGCGCAGCGGCGACTGTCCCCTCGCCCTCGGCCAGGTAGGTGCCCCGATCGTTGATGTCCGTGGAGTAGGCAGTGGTGAACTCCTCCAGCCGCTCGGGGATGAGATTGCCCGCCGGATCGAGCCACAGCGCCGCGCGGGCCCGGTCGGCCATGCTCGGCAGCACCAGGGCGCCAGGCGAACCCAGCAGCGGCGCCGGCGCCAATTCCGGCCGTCCGGGCAGCTCACCCGGTTCGGCTCGGGGAGTGTGGGCGCCGAACAGCTTGTCATCCAGGCCCAGCGCCGCAGCCTCTGGCGGGGACCAACCGATGAGCGCCTCCGCCTCCTCGTCGCCCTCCTCCTCAGCCGCCGGCTCGTAGCTGCTCGGCTTCTTCGACCCCTCCGAAGACTCGCGCTTGCTGATTCGTTTGGCGATCTGGCCGACGGCCGCGCCACTGTCGAAGCCTGCCGCGCGCCGCGCGCCCGGATAAGCCGCCTCGATCGTTGCCAGGTGCTGGGCGACCAGCACCCGCACCGCGTCCGCGTCCTCGTCCACAGTCAACTCCGCCGTCACGGAGTCGTCGATCACAGCGGCCACGTCGATGAGACCCTCGATGGCGGCGGCGACCTCGTTCTTCCGGTAACCCTTGAAGTTCAGCAGGACCCGGCGATGGCGTCCCTCGCTCTTGCCGCCGGTGTCGGCGGACGGCAGCGTCGCGCCGGGTATCAGGTTGACCTGCTCCAGGTGGGACACGACCTCGTCCTGCAACCTGGTCAGGCTGGGCGGGCCGGGGCTGACCGCTGTCAGGGCGGGCAGCTCGTGCTTGAAACCGAACGTCGCGCTCATCGCCGTCGCGCTGGCCAGGCGCTCGGCGCGCAACGGCCCGGCCACCGCCGTGAGCGCCGCGGCCACGCTCTTGCCGACCAGCAGGCTCCGAACCCGGTCCAGGTGCACCGTCCAGGCCGTGGTGTGCGCACCCATCGTGCCGCCGGGGAACGGCGAGGGCGGCCGGCCGGCGGCAAGCACCTCGGTCACGTTTCCCTCATCGTCCAAGACGATCTGCACCGTCTGCCTGGCCTTGGGCGCCGACTCGATGACCGCCGGCTCGGTGACCGCCGGTTCGGAGATCGGATCGCTGCCGCTGAACACCGGGATGGCGTCTCGGTCGAACTCGTCCCAGACCCCCTTCGAGCTGACCGGGAGCGGGCCGACCCTGGCTCGCTTGCCGGCCTTCTTGCCGACCTTCGCGAGGGCGAGTTCGTGGCGTTGCCGCGCCTCGCGTTCCGCGCCCAGCTTCATCGGGTCGACCTTGACCGAGCGTTTGCGCTTGGACCGTTGCGAGGGAAGCGGTTCGCTGTCCTCCGCCGGTTCCAGTTCCGACTCCGGCACGTCTTTCATGCCGCCACTCTCGGCCTCGGCTCCGACCTCGGACTCCGGCGCGTCTTTCATGCTCTCGCCGCTCGCCTCGTCCTTGACCTTCGCCACCGCGCCGCCCGAGGACTTCGACGCGGAGGTGGAGTCCGACCCCAGCAGCTCTTCCAGCTGTGTGCGCCGAGCGCGGATCAGGACCAGCCGCTCGGCTATCCCGGCCTTGACGGCCTCGGCCGTCTTGCCGGTCTTGCCGCTGTCCAGAGCCCGATCACCGGAGCGGGGTGCGTCGAAATGCATCAACGCGGCCACGTCGGTCGCCTCGCTCGCCTGCAGCCGCTCGATCTCGGTCAACACCGCCGTGACCATTCGAGGCATCACGTGGTTGCTGAGGATCTCATCGATCAGCCTGCCCAGCACCTTGTCATCGGCGCCCTGCGCCGCGGCCCGCTGATGCGCGGCGATCTTGGCGGCTGAGTCACCGGACCCGCTCGAGATACCGGCGACCGGCTCACCCGCCAGCGCCGCGAGGGCGCCGGGATAGCCGGTCTGGATGGAGCGCAGGTGCTGCAGGACGATCGCCTGCCCGCGCTCCCGCGCCCCCAACGTGGCCGGCAACCCCGGAGCGAGCCTGGCCAGCTGAGCCGGATCGGTCTCGGCGCAGGCCAGCGCGGCCGCCCGGACGTCGAACAACCCGAGAATCTCGGCAGCCAGCGCCTCCGGCTTCTGGGGTGTTCCACCGGCCTGGGCGCGCAGCGCCTCGACGGCTTCTCCCTTGCCCTTGCCCGACGTCGCCTTGGAGACCATGGCGGTGTTGACGGTGCTGAGCGGGACCAGCTCGCGCAGCTCCAGGTAGGCGCCGACGTACTGTTGGACAAGCGCCACCGGGTCACCCTTGCCGGCGTCGAGCCGTCGCCGGACATCGGTGAGCGTCGCCAGGGCCGCCTGCCACAGCCGCAGGTGCCGCTCGGGCAGCGACACCCCGACCATGGCGTAACCGGGCAGCGACCGGAGCTCGGAGACCAGCACACCCATGCGGGCGGCGGCCTCGGCCAACGGGGCGCCGTTCAGGGCGTGCTGGACGGCGTTGACGTGCACGGTGAACGCGGTGGTGTGATCGCCCATCGAGGCGCCGAAGGTGTTGGGCGGCCGGCCGACGATCGCGACGTCGGCGATCAGGTCGGCTGCCTCGCCGCCCAGCCTCAGCTGGGTGACGACCTGCCTGCGCAGGACCTGGTTGGCCGCGCCGGCCGGGACGCCGACCCGCGCGGCGCGCCGGTGCAGCTCCCGCAGCGTCCGCGAGCGTGCAGGTTGAGCACTCGAGGCAGCCGAACCGCCGCCATGGTCGGCGGGCGCCGGCACGTGCCATTCGGCTTGGCGGCGCAGCCGCAGGACGACACTGTCGGCCACCAGGTGCGCCTGCTGCTCAGCCGGGTCATCGGCGGCCCCCACCAAGGGTGCCCGGACCAAGCCGGGCAGCGGGCGCGGCGCCGCCACGGGCGCTGCCGGCCAGCTCTGCGGAGCCGGGGCTTGATCGCTGGTCGCGGACTCGTGCTTGACCTTCACCACCACATCCGGCCCGGCCGGCTTCGTCATGCCAGGCCGCCTTCGGATGAGTGGGGTGTGAGGTGTTCGTCTGAAGGGTATTGCCGCCAGTCGCTGATCGCGGGGATTGAGCTGACTGCGAAATCAGCGGTGCACCGCGGCTGGGGCCCGAAGCGGACAGCCCCGGCTGCACCGGACGGCTGTGCTGGGGTGAGTGACGGGACTCGAACCCGCGACATCCGCGACCACAACGCGGCGCTCTACCAGCTGAGCTACACCCACCATCGCTTCGCCGGGCGCGGCGGCACCCGGCGAAGCCTGATCAGTCTAGCGGCTGACCGGTGTGCGGCACGACCGGGTCGACGGGTTGTTCCGGCGTATCGGCTGCCGGCTGCGGGGCGGTGGCCGCGGGGTCGGCGGTGACCGCTGCGGTGACCGCGGTGACGGCGCCGGCGGCCAGGCTCGGACCGGCGGCCGAGGCGGCACCTGCCGCGGTGCCCAGGACGGCGGCGGCCGTGACGGGGTTGGCCGGGTCCGTCGGCTCGGCATGGGCGGACTGCCCGGCTCCGGCGGCCTCGCCCGGCACGGCGGCCGCGGCGGCGTCACCCGGCACGGCGGCCGCGGCGGCGTCACCCAGCACGGCGGCCGCGGCGGCAGCGGCCTGCTCGCTGGTCGGTCCGGGCGGCGGCACGAAGATCGTCGCCCGGTAGTAGCGCAGTTCCTGCACGCTCTCGTAGATGTCGGCCAGCGCCCGGTGCGCCAGACCCTTGGGCGGCTGGCCGAAATACACCCGGCGGTACCAGCGCCTGGCCAGCTCCTTGATGGAGGAGACGTCGATCATCCGGTAGTGCAGGTGGGCATCGAGCTCAGGCATGTCGCGGATGATGAAGCCGCGGTCGGTGGCGATCGAGTTGCCGCACAGCGGGGCGGTACGCGGCTCGGGCACGAACCGCTTGATGTAGTCCAGCACCTGCCGCTCGGCCTGGCCGAGGGTGACCGTGGACTGCCGCACCAGCTCGGTCAGGCCAGACGTCTCGTGCATCTGCTGGACGAACGGCACCATCGTCTCCAGCACCTCGTCGGCGCAGCCGATCACGATGTCCAGGCCCTCGTCGAGCACGTTCAACTCGGAATCGGTCACCAGCACGGCGATCTCGATCAACGCGTCCCGGCTCAGTTCCAGCCCGGTCATCTCGCAGTCGATCCAGACCAGCTTCTCGTCCTTCGCTTCTCTTTCGGTCACGAAGGCGAAGCGTAGAGCAGAATTGGGCGCCCCGACCGGTTAGTAGGGTTTGGGCAAGCGGGAGGAGAAGTCAGATGAGCCGGACGCTGTTGAACGACGAGGAGTTGCGGGAGGGCCTGCGCGAGTTGGATCCGGCCTGGTCGGTAGCTGAGAAGGCCCTGGTCCGGACGATCGAGTTCGACTCGTTCCTGACCGCGGTGCGGTTCATCTCAGAGCTGGCCCCGGTGGCTGAACAGCTGGATCACCATCCGGACCTGCGGCTGTCCTGGCGGACGGTGGAGCTGAGCCTGAGCACCCACTCGGCGGGCGGGCTGACCCTGCTGGACCTCAAACTGGCCCACGAGCTCGACGCGATCGCCGATCGGCTGGGTTGAGCCGCCTGCCGGTGTCCGGCCGTCTCAGCCGGCGACCACCGGCAGGCTCGTCAGGACGTGCCGAGGTCGTCGTCGCGCCCGGCCCTGATCCGTGACCACTGGGCGGTCGGGCGGCCGTCCAGCCTGAACTGGCTACCTCGGGTATCCCAGCGCTGCGGCCAGCCCTCGGGCGAGTCCTCCCAGAACTCCTGCCGGCCGTAGGCGGTCAGGTCCAGCAGCCCGTAGGACGGCGTCATCACCTCGTCGCCGCGGCCGGTGGTCCAGTAGGTCTCGAAGACCCTGTCGCCGGCTCGCAGATAGCACACCAGGATGCCGAAGTGCCGGCCTGCGATCAACTGCTCCACGGAGTCCTGCGGCACCGAGTACCAGGGGACGGTCCAGCCCATGAAGTCGCGGTAGCGCGAGCTCTCCTCGTAAGGGCCCTGGCAGAAGGTCGCGTAGCTGACGTCACGCGAGTGCAGGTAGGACAGCTCGTTGATGTGGGTGGTGGAGAAGGTGCAGCCCTCGCACTGCTCGGCGGCGGGCTTGCCGGTGTGCCACATCTGGAAGTAGGTGATCAGCTGGGACCGACCGTCGAAGATGTCGATCAACGGCACCGGCCCGCCGGCGCCGATCAGCTTCGTGGACGCGTCGATCTCGACCATGGGCAACCGGCGTCGCTGCGCGGCGAGGACGTCCCCGGCGCGGGTGTGGGCCTTCTCCTTGACCCGGAGCTCGTCGAGCTCGGCCTGCCAGGTCTGACGATCGGCGATTCGCGGGAGTGGGTGGCTGGACGTGCGAGGCTCGGACATCGAGCAGATATAACTCCGACTCGGCGCCGAGCACAACCGTTTGACACGAGCACGACCGTTTGGAAGAAGCGACTCTGTGCCCCCGGCAGGGATCGAACCTGCGACAGCCCGCTTAGAAGGCGGGAGCTCTATCCGCTGAGCTACGAGGGCCTGGCGCCATGCTAGCGGCCCCGCGCTCGCTCCAACCGTCCCAGGACGGACAGATCGCCCGGCGCTGGCCCGCTGCCCATTCGGCGCTGCCCCGCTGTCCACAGGCGCCGGCGGCGACCCGCTGTCTATTCGGCGCTGCCCCGCTGTCCACAGGCGCCGGCGGCGTCCACATTCGGGTTCGAGGCCCCTCTGCGGGCCGGTCCGCGCGATTGAGTTGGCGCAACCCGAACGGGGCCCCGGGAAACCGGATTCCTCTCTACAAGGAGCTCATCGTGTACGGAACCAACATCACCATCGTCGGCAATGTGGTGGACGAGGTCGCCAACCGTCCCACCACCTCGGGCCTGTCCCGGGTGTCGTTCCGGGTGGCCAGCACCCAGCGCCGCAAGGACCGAGACACCGGCCAGTGGGTGGACGGGCACAAGTTCTTCGTCAACGCGACCTTCTGGCGCGAGTTCGCCGAGAACGTCGCCGCGTCCTTGAAGAAGGGCGATCCGGTGGTGCTGCACGGTCGGATCTTCTCCAGGCAGTACGTCAAGGACGAGGCCAACCACATCGCCTACGAGATCGAGCCGGAGTCCATCGGCCATGACCTCGCCAGGGGCACCACGGACTTCAAGAAGCGCAAGAACGGCTTCTCGGGCTCGATCGAGCTCGACGCCGACGGCATGCCCATCCGGGCCGAGGACCAGGGGTATGAGCTGGTCGACGAGCCGGAGGAGGCCGGGCCTGCCGGCGGCCGCGCTCCCTCCGCCCAGCTGGCGACCACCGGCTGAGGGCGGCAGCCCGCGGTCCTCGAGCGACGGCGCTCGAGCGGAGCCGGCCTCGCCGCGCGGTCCGGTCCGGGGCGAGGCCGGGGCGGGCGGGGGTGGGCGGCGACCGATTCGGCGGATGGGACACTGGAGCCAACCGGTGAACGGCTCGACTCGACAGCAGCAGGGACTACCAGTGGCTCAGTACATCTACTCCATGCACAAGGTGCGCAAGGCACATGGCGACAAGGTCATCCTCGACGATGTCACCCTCGCCTTCCTGCCCGGCGCCAAGATCGGCGTGGTCGGTCCGAACGGCGCGGGCAAGTCCACCGTGCTCAAGATCATGGCCGGCCTGGAACAGGCATCCAACGGCGACGCCCTGCTCGCCCCGGGCGCCTCGGTGGGCCTGCTGCAGCAGGAACCGCCGCTGGATGAGACCAAGACGGTCCGCGAGAACGTCGAGGACGCGGTCGCCGAGATGCGCGGGTACCTGGCGCGCTTCGAGGAGGTCTCGGCCGCGATGGGCGATCCGGACGCCGACTTCGACACGCTGCTGGCCGAGCAAGGCGAGCTGATGGAGAAGATCGAGCACGGCGAGGGCTGGGAACTGGACTCCCGGATCGAGCAGGCCATGGACGCGCTGCGCTGCCCGCCCGGCGATGAGCAGGTCACCCACCTGTCCGGTGGCGAGCGTCGCCGGGTCGCGTTGTGCAAGCTGCTGCTGGAGCAGCCGGACCTGCTGCTGCTCGACGAGCCGACCAACCACCTCGACGCCGAGAGCGTGCAGTGGCTGGAGCAGCACCTGTCCAAGTACGCGGGCACCATCCTGGCCGTCACCCACGACCGGTACTTCCTCGACAACGTCGCCCAGTGGATCCTCGAGCTCGACCGCGGCCGGGCGCACCCGTACGAGGGCAACTACTCCACCTACCTGGAGAAGAAGGCCGAGCGGCTCAAGATCGAGGGCAAGAAGGACCAGAAGCTGCAAAGGCGCCTCCTCGAGGAGCTCGACTGGGTGCGCCAGAACGCCAAGGGCCGCCAGGCCAAGTCCAAGGCTCGCCTACAGCGCTATGAAGAGATGGCGGCCGAGGCGGAGAAGACCCGCAAGCTCGACTTCGAAGAGATCCAGATCCCGCCGGGCCCCCGGCTGGGCAACGTGGTGGTCGAGGTCAGCCACCTGGACAAGGGCTTCGACGGCCGGGTGCTGGTCAAGGACCTGTCGTTCTCACTGCCGCGCGGAGGCATCGTAGGCGTCATCGGTCCGAACGGCGTCGGCAAGACCACCCTGTTCAAGACCATCGTCGGCTTCGAGCAGCCCGACTCCGGTGAGGTCAAGGTCGGTGAGACGGTCAAGATCAGCTACGTGGACCAGAACCGCGGCGGGATCGAGGCGACCAAGAACGTGTGGCAGGTCGTCTCCGACGGGCTGGACTACATCAAGGTCGGCCAGGTCGAGATGCCCAGCCGTGCCTACGTCTCCGCGTTCGGCTTCAAGGGCCCGGACCAGCAGAAGGCGGCGGGGGTGCTGTCCGGCGGCGAGCGCAACCGGCTGAACCTGGCCCTGACCCTCAAGGAGGGCGGCAACCTGCTGCTGCTGGACGAGCCCACCAACGACCTCGACGTCGAGACCCTCGGCTCGCTGGAGAACGCGCTGCTGGAGTTCCCGGGCTGCGCCGTGGTGATCAGTCACGATCGCTGGTTCCTGGACCGGATCGCCACCCACATCCTGGCCTGGGAGGGCAACGACTCCAATCCGGCCCAGTGGTACTGGTACGAGGGCAACTTCGAGTCCTATGAGAAGAACAAGGTCGAGCGGCTGGGCGCCGAGGCCGCCCGCCCGCACGCGGTCACCTATCGCAAGCTGACTCGCGACTGAGCCGGCCCATGACCGAACAACGATAGGACGCGGGGTCTCGGTGGCACGCTTCGTCGCTCGCTGCGCGATGCGGTGGTCAGACATGGACGCCTACGGCCACGTCAACAACACCGCCTACCTGGCCTACCTGGAGCAGGCCCGGGTGTCGATGTTCTTCGACCGCTACGACTCCACGTTCTCCGGAGGCACGGTGGTCGCCCATCACGAGATCACCTACCTGCGGCCGGTGGTCTATCACCCGGAGCCGTTACGGCTGGAGCTGTGGGTGGAGCGGATTCGGGGCGCGTCCTTCGACGTCCGTTACGACGTCTACGACGGCCAGACGCTGGCTGCCCAGGCTGTCACCAGGTTGGTGACCGTCGACTTCAGCACCGACCGGCCGAGGCGCCTGACCAAGGAGGAGCGAGCCATCCTGGCCGGCTACACCGACGAGCCGGCCGAGCCGAGCCGACCGGCGGACGTGAGCCTGCCGGCGGAGCCCGGCCTGCCGGCCGACGGCGCGCCGGTGGCCGGCCCGCCGGCCGGGCAGGGCTGACCGGTGCTGGACACCCTCGTCACGCCCGACCAGCTGGCCGACTTCATCCCGCTGGCCCAACGCGCGGTCTCCATCGAGAGCGCGTCGATGATCCGGTTCCGGGCCGCGGAGCAGCGGGTGGCAGGTTTCGTCCGGCTGCCCTACGAGGTGCTGGCCGGCCGCACGCTGGCCACCGAGACGGCCGCCGCTTTCGACATCACGGTGGCAGCGGCCGACTTTCTTCGATGGGCCGAGCAGTCCGGGCCGGCGCCGGCGGGCAAGGACGCCCACTGGCTCAGCGCGCTGCCGCCCCGGCAGGGCTGGCGTCGGGTCGAGGTGGTCCCTGACAGCGTGATTCGCAACCTGGTGCGCTCAGGAGCTGACCTGGCCGGCGGGGCGACCAGCAGGCAGAGCCAGGAGGCGTTGCTGGCCTCGGTCGTGCTCACCGTCGCCGGGGACGGCTCGGCGCCGCGCGTCCAGGTCCGGCTCGGGGCGCTGACGGCGCTCACCCGAATGGGTTTCCTGCCCCGGGACTCCGAGGTCGCCGTCGACGTCAGCGAGGGTTGGACCCGAATCGCCGCCGCGTACGGCTCCACCTACGTCAGCGACGGCAACCCGCTCGGCCTGCTGTCGCTGTAGGCGGGCATCCGGTCGCGGCAGCGGGCGCGCCTGCCGCAGTGGGTGCCTGCGGCGCCTGCCGTGCGGCACTCCAGCGCTGCGGGCAACCAGCCGGTTGCGACCTGACATCACCTCTTGCCTGCCGCCCCAGCCGAAGCTGCACAATGAGGCTATGGCCGTTCTCGATCTCACCGGCAGGATCGTGATCGTCACCGGCGCCTCGTCCGGCATCGGCGAGGCGACCGCGCGGGCGCTGCACACCGCCGGCGCGCTGCCGGTGCTGGCGGCACGCCGAGCCGACCGGCTGCGCCAGCTGAGCGAGCAACTCGGCGGCGCGCTGGTGGTGCCGACCGACGTCACCGACCCGGCTGCCAGGCAGGCGCTGGTCCAGGCCACCCTCGACCGGCACGGCCGGATCGACGGCCTGGTCAACAACGCCGGCGCCGGCATCCTGAAGCTGCTGGTCGACACCGAGCCGCAGGAGTTCAGCCAACTGCTTGAGCTCAACCTGGTCAGCGTGCTGGCGATGACCCAGGCAGTGCTGCCCGCCATGCACGCCCAGGGCGGCGGCCGGATCGTCAACGTCTCATCCGGAGTGATCCACGCGCCCGGCCCGCTGGTGTCGGCCTACGCGGCCAGCAAGGCCGCCCTGGCCATGTTCAGCGCGGTGGCCCGACTCGAACTGGCCTCCGACAGCATCGAGGTGTCCACCGTGCTGCCGTCGCTGACCGCCACCGAGTTCGCCGGCGGCATCTTCGAACTCGGGACCGAGCCGTTTCCCGGCTTCATCGTGCACAGCACGGACTACGTCGCCCGGGTGATCCTGCGAGCGTTGCGCACCGGCGAGGAGCGCATCGACATCCCGCACGGCGCGGAGCAGCCCGAGCTGGTCGAGGAGCCGGTCGGCTGAGCTGACCGGCGCCTCACCCGCGACGCGTAGCGGTCGCGCTGGCCGGGGCGTGCGAAACCGCTACGCGTCCCATGATGAGCTGAGCAAAGCCAGCCGAACCGGAACGCCGTGGTCGGCCACCGTGCCGAGCAGCACCGGCCCCGGATCGGCGAGCCGGCCGGGAACCGAAACCTGCACGTTCAACTCGGCCGGCCGGTGCGAGGACTCGCTGTCCGACTGAGCGGCGGGCACCGGAGACTCCATCGCGATATGGGCGATCGGCATCCGCTCACGTGCGGCGTCGAGCGCCCGCGCCGTTGCCGCCACCTCCGCCGGCGGCCAGTACTGCCGGGTGATCGAGTGCCAGACCACGGTGAGCAGGTCGCCGGCCACCGCCGGCTCGAGCATCGACGCCAGCCAGGACGAGGCAGGTGCCTGGTCGACCGCGACCGGATGCGACGCGGCGACCGCCAGCGCCGCACGCAGCCGCTCGTGCCGGTGCAGGTCGTGCGGCCAGACGAACGAGGTCAACCGCAACCGGCCTTCCACCGTCGAGGCGTCGACCGGCGCCAGGTCACAACCGCGCCGCTCCACCACGGTGAACGACGCCGGGGTGATTGGCCCGAGAACCGCCTGCGTCAACCGCAGCGGCGAGGACGCCGGCCCGTAGGACCAATCGTCACCGGCGATGAAGTACCGATCCACCAGCAGGTTGAGCCCGGCGGACGCCCCGAGTTCGAGCAGCCGCACCGACGTAAGCCCGGACCGCCGGACCGCGTCGAACAGCCCGACCAGCAGGGGCACGGACCGTCCGGGCTCGTTGGTCTGCGGCGTGACCTGCAACGCCTCGCGCAGCTCGTCGACGTGACGTCGCAACGCCGGCTCGAAGTCCTGCCAGGCGCCGGCCGGCGAGGCGGCGCCGCCCAGGTTGGCGTAGTACATCGCCAACTGCGGCTCGGCCCGGGACAGCACCAACCGCTGGACACCGGCCAGCAGCCGCAACTGGACCACCTCGCTGCCCGGCGCGTCGGCCCAGTCCCGGCAGATCTCGGCGACCACGCCACCGGCCTGCCAGTCGTCGGCCATGTCCAGAAGCAGCGTCCGGTACAGCCCGTCCGGCAGGTGCCGCGCGTGCCGGCGGAACCGATCGGCCAGGGTCGTCACACCACGACGGTAGGACAGCCCCGCACGGCGCCCGCTCCCGGGCTCAGACCCGCAGCACCCGCTACCGGGCTCAGACCCGCAGCCACACCGCGGTGTTAGCCGGCAGCTTGTCGCCCTCGATGAGCGAGGAGGACAGCAGGATCTCACCCGGCGGCAGCTCGACCGGCGCCTCGCCGGCGTTGAGGGCCACCACCAGGTTCGGCCCACGCCGGTAGGCCAGGCAGCCCTCGGGCGCCTGGAGCCAGGCGAAGGACGAGCCGTGCAGCTCGCTGAGCTCGCGACGCGCCTGCAGCGCCCGCCGGTACAGCCACAGGGTGGACTGGGGGTCCTGCAGCTGGGCCTCGACCGTGAAGGGGCCCCATTCGGCGGGCATCGGAAGCCAGGTGGCGGAGGAAGTGCTGAAACCGAACGGCGGCTCGTCACCGGCCCACGGCAGCGGCACCCGCTCGCCGTCGCGGCCCCGGTCGGTGTAGCCGCTGCGCTTCCAGGTCGGGTCCTGCAGCACCTCGTCCGGAAGCTCGACGTTCTCCAGGCCGAGCTCGTCGCCGTTGTAAAGGTAGGTGGCCCCGGGCAGCGACAGCGAGATCAGCGCGGCGGCCCGGCCGCGGGCCTGGCCCAGCGCCCCGCCGCCGTAGCGGGTGGTGTGTCGCACCACGTCGTGATTGGACAGCACCCAGGTGCAGGGCGCGCCGACCTCCGCCATCGCCTTGAGCGAGCCGTCGATCGCCTCGGTGAAGTCCTTGGCCGACCAGGGCGCCTCGATGAGGCGGAAGTTGAAGGTCAGGTGCAGCTCGTCCGGACGGACGTAGCGGGCCAGCCGGACGTCATCAGGCACCCAGGCCTCGCCCACCGCCATCCGGTGCGGGTAGTCATCCATCACCCGGCGGAACAGCCGCAGGCACTCGTGCACCCCGTCCTGGTCGAAGCGCAGGTCATCCTCAAGCTGGGTGAGCGGGCCGGTGTAGTCGGTCAGGTCCATGTCGGGCAGGCCTGGCGGCTTGGCCATCGAGTGCGCGACGTCTACCCGGAAGCCGTCCACCCCGCGGTCCATCCAGAACCGCAGGATCCGCTCGAACTCCGCGCTCACCTCGGGGTTGTCCCAGTTCAGGTCAGGCTGTTCGGGGGCGAACAGGTGCAAGTACCACTGCCCGTCGGGCACCCGGTTCCAGGCCGGGCCGCCGAAGATCGCCGGCCAGTTGTTGGGCGGCTGGGAGCCGTCCGGGCCCTTGCCGTCGCGAAAGATGAACCGGGCCCGCTCCGGCGAGCCGGGGCCGGCGGCCAGGGCCTGCTGGAACCACGGGTGCTGGTCGGAGAAGTGATTGGGCACGATGTCGACGGTGACCTTGATGTCGCGCTCGTGCGCGGCGGCCAGCAGCGCGTCGAAGTCATCGAGGGTGCCGAACATCGGGTCCACGTCGGTCGGGTCGGCCACGTCGTAGCCGCCGTCGGCCATCGGGGACTTGTAGAACGGGCTGAGCCAGATCGCGTCGACGCCGAGCTGCTGCAGGTGATCGAGCCGTTCGCGGATGCCGATCAGGTCCCCGACGCCGTCGCCGTTGCCGTCGGCGAAGCTCTTGGGATAGATCTGGTAGAACACCGCGCTGCGCCACCAGTCCGCGCCGCTGAGGTAGGGCGCGCCCTCGCCGCTGACGAACACGTGCTCGGCGGGGACGGTGAGGTCGCTGATGGCGAGCGTGCGGGCCGCGGAGCCGGTAGCCGGCTCAGGGTTCTCAAGGGGAGTGTCGGGCACGCGTTCCTCCCGGGGAGCGTGGCCGGCGTGGACGAAGCCAGGCACGGCAATCGAAAGTCGAGGGACTGTAAGCCTTTCCAGTCCATTGTGTAGCTGTGCGGAAACCGAGTCAAGCCGCCCGGCCCGGGCTCAGGTCAGCGAGTTGCGCATCGATTCGGCGGCCATCGTCAGGTACTCCCAGATCGGGCCGGCCACGTCCTCGGGCAGGTCCAGCGAGTCCAGCGCGTCGCGCATGTGCCGCAGCCAGGCGTCGCGTTCGGCCGTTCCGATCACGAACGGGACGTGCCGCATCCGCAGCCGGGGATGACCACGGGTCTGGGAGTAGGTGTTGGGGCCACCCCAGTACTGGATCAGGAACAACGCCAGCCGGTCGGCAGCCGGTTCCAGCTCATCCTCGGGGTACAGCGGACGCAGCAACGGGTCCATCGCCACCCCGGCGTAGAACCGCTGCACCAGCAACCGGAACGTCTGCTCGCCGCCGGCCCGCTCGAAGAAGTCCGGGCTCACCACCGCACGACCCCTGTCCGCCTGTCACCCTGTGTCACCCGTCCATTGTCCCTCACCGGCGGCGCCCGGACGGGCAGCGGCAGTGTGAGCAGCGTCCTCACTCGGGTTGGTCAGGACCGGCCAGGGCGTGACCCACACCGGCGTTGTCGAGCTTGGACCGGATCCTGGCCCGCAACTCCCGGGCGACCCGCCACTGCTCCAGCGGTTTGACCCGGGCCACCAGGCGCAGCACCGTCTGGTCCCGGCCGAGCTGCTCGATGCCCAGCACCTCCGGCTCGGCCAGCAGGCTCGGCAGCCACCGCTCGTCGGCGTACAGTTCCGCGCCGGCCTCGGCGATCACCGCCAGCGCGGCCGGCACGTCCTGCCCGATCCCGACCGGGACGTCGAGCACCACCTGGGCGTACTGCTGGGACATGTTGCCGACCCGGATGATCTCGCCGTTGCGCACGTACCAGGCCACCCCCTCGACGTCGCGCAGCCGGGTGGTGCGCAGCCCGACGGCCTCCACGGTGCCGGTGGCCTCCTTGACGTCGATGACGTCGCCGACGCCGTACTGGTCCTCGAGCATCATGAACATGCCCGCCAGGAAGTCCTTGACGATGTTCTGGGCGCCGAAGCCGAGCGCGACCCCGACCAGCGAGGTGCCGGCCACGAACGGCGCCAGGCTGATCTCGAACACCTGCAGCACCAGCAGGAACGCGGTGATGAAGATCAGCAGGCTCACCGCGCTGCGCAGCACCGAGGCGATGGTGTCGGCTCGCTGCTTGCGCCGCTCACTGACCAGGCCGGCCGACTCCCAGAACGGCAGGACGCCGGCGCGATCGGTCAGCGGGCTCAAGATGGCCGGCACCCGGCCGGCCGCGGTGGCGGTGCTGAGCCGGTTGATCCAGCGATGCGCCAGCGCTCGCAGCACCAGCGCCACCAGCAGGATCGCCAGCAGTTGCAGAGGTTTGGTGATCAGCAGGCCGGCGTGCTCATGCCAGTAGGCGGGCAGCGCGGCCGGCTCCGGCGGGCCGGTCACAGTTCCGGCAAGCGGGTTCGCAGAAGGGTCCACGCCCGCTAAGACTGCCACCTGCGCCGCCGCGCGGGCCGCAGGCCGGGCGGCGGCGGCGCGGTCCTGGCAGCCCTGCCTTATCGATCTTTATGGATGCGCGAAGAGCGTTAGTCGGGTTCACTGGACAGCGACACCCGGAGGTGGTGGGCGGTGAGGGTATCGCTGGCGTTCTCCGCGTCGTGCTCAGCATGGTGCGACGCGCCGCTGCGCGGTGCCGTGGTGTCACCGGTGAGGCTCGGCGAATGAGCGGAGCGCTGGTTCTCAACGCCACCTACGAGCCGCTCTGCGTGGTGCCGTTGCGGCGGGCCGTCCTGCTGGTGCTGGCCGAGAAGGCAGTGATCGTGGAATCCGCCGGCGCCGTGCTGCACTCGGCCCGGCTGGTGATCGAGGCTCCGACGGTGGTCCGGCTGAGCCGCTTCGTCCGGGTGCCCTACCGCAGCCGGGTGCCACTCACCCGTCGGGCGGTCATGCACCGCGACAGCGTGCGGTGCGCCTACTGCCAGCGCCGCGCCGACACCATCGACCACGTGGTGCCGCGCAGCCGGGGCGGCAAGCACGAATGGGTCAACGTCGTCGCGGCCTGCGCCACCTGCAACCACCGCAAGGCCGATCGGTTGCTGGCCGAGCTTGGCTGGAGCCTGTCGTTCACTCCCAAGGAGCCGGCGGGCTATGTCGGTTTCGCGGTCGGCTATGTCCGCGAGCCGGCCTGGGAGCCCTACCTGGACGCCTGGGGCGGAGGCGACCGGGTAGCCAGTTGAGGCTGCCCGGTCTGACCGCGAGCCAACCCGTCCCGACTGAAGTGAGCAGCCGGCCCACCAGCGGCTAGCCTGCCTGGATGGCCCAACTGCATGACCTGAGCGCCCTGGAAGCGGCCGCCGCGATCCGCGGCCGGCAGGTCAGCCCGTCGGAGTTGACAGCCCACTACCTCGACCGGATCCAGCGGCTGGACGGCCAGATCGGCGCGTTCACCACGGTCACCGACGCCGCCGCCCGCGAGCAGGCCAGGCAGGCCGACGCGCAGGTGCTCGCGGGCGGGCAGTTGCCGCCGTTGCACGGGGTGCCCACCGCCATCAAGGATGTGAACCTGACCGCCGGAGTCCGCACCATGCTGGGTTCGCGGGCCTTTCGCGAGCACGTGCCCAGTGTCGATGACCACGTGGTGACGCTGCTGCGCCAGGCCGGCACCATCAGCCTGGGCAAGACCGCCACGCCGGAGTTCGGGCTGCCCTGCTATACCGAAACCGACCTCGGGCCGCCGGCCCGCACCCCATGG
This sequence comes from Jatrophihabitans sp., assembly GCA_036389035.1. NCBI lineage: Bacteria > Bacillati > Actinomycetota > Actinomycetes > Jatrophihabitantales > Jatrophihabitantaceae > Jatrophihabitans > Jatrophihabitans sp. The sequence goes on along the minus strand of DASVQQ010000011.1, from coordinate 381,051 downwards.
GACACCAGCCGGCTGGCCGGTGGCTCCTCCGGAGGCGCGGCGGCGGCGGTCGCGGCCGGCTTCGTGCCGATCGCGCAGGGCTCCGACGGCGGCGGCTCGATCCGGATCCCGGCGAGCGTGACCGGCCTGTACGGCATCAAGCCGTCCCGGGGCCGGATCTCGCGCGGCCCGCTCAATGCCGACACCACCGGGCTGTCGGTGCTCGGGCCGCTGGCCCGCACGGTCCGCGACGCCGCCGCGTTCCTGGACGCCACCGCCGTCCCGCAGCCCGGTGACCCGCACTGGGCGCCGCCGTTGCCGGCCGGTGAGAGCTTTCTGCAGTGGTGTGACCGGGCGCCTGGCCGGCTGCGGATCGGGCGTTACCTGCAACCGCCGATCGCCGACGCCGAGATCGACCGGGAGTGCCGGACGGCCTGGGAGTTCGCCAGCCTGCTGCTGAAAAGCCTCGGCCACGAGGTCATCGACATCGCGATGCCGATGCCCAAGGAGGTGATCCCGGCGTTCGAGACGGTGTGGACGGTGTCGGCGGCCAGCACTCCGCTGCAGCCCGTGCACGAGTCGGTGCTGCGGCCGTTGACCCGCCACCTGCGCGAGCGCGGTTCCCGGATCAGCGCGACCGAGTTCTCCGCCGCGCTCACCCTGCTGAACATCCTCAGCCGGCAGGCGGTGCTGGCGACCGCGGAGTACGACGCGGTGCTGACCCCGACGCTGGCCGCACCGCCCCGGCCGATCGGCTGGTTCTGCGGGACGGCGGAGGATCCGGTCGATCCGGCCGAGGACTTCGAGCGCCAGAAGCGGTTCACCCCGTTCACCGCGATCTACAACGCCACCGGCCAGCCGGCGGCCAGCCTGCCGTTGCACTGGAGCGCCGACGGGCTGCCGATCGGGGTGATGCTGGTCGGCAGGCCGGCCGGCGAGGCTGCCCTGCTGGCGCTGTCGGCGCAACTGGAGGCCGCCGCGCCGTGGGCGGACCGGCACCCGGCGATATGGAAAGCCTGACCCCTTCGATAACGTGTGCTGACAGGGTTTGGCCGAGGGCACTATCGAAGGTGCGTCGATGAGCGCGGGCAGTCGTGCCGGGCTCGGCAGGGCGGAGGAACGCGTATGAGCATCGTTCAGACGACACTGATCTTCGTCGCCATCCCGGCCGTGGCGACGCTGCTGGTCGCCGTGATGGTCTACGCCCGGTCGGCCGAGCGCACGCCGCGCTACCGGCCCGGTGGGCCGTGGCCCTACGAACCGGTCTGGTACCTGCCGCATCCCGAGCACTCCGGCCCGGTGTCGAGCATGGGCTCCCACGATCGTGGTCATGCCGAGCTGAACCCTGCCGGACACCACAATTCCGGGCAGCTCACTGCCGGGCAGCCCACTCCCGGGCACCTGACTGCCGGGCAGCTCACTGCCGGGCACCCTGCTGTCGGGGTTCACGGGGACGGGTTGCACCGTCCCGGTGGGGCCCCGACGATCACCGGCCGGGCCGCCGAACCCGCCACGGCGAGCGGCGGTGCCAGCGGTGAGTGGTGACCTGCGGGCTACGTCCGGCGCGACCAGCATGCAGTCCGGTGACGCGGACTCCCGATCCGGTGACGCGGATTCCCGGGTAGTCGACCCGGACGCCCGACCCGGCTCCCCGGGTTCCCGACCCCCGGAGGGCTCCGAGTCGCGGACGCTCGACCCCTACGACTCGGACGCCCGGGTCAAGGAGATGACCACCCGGCGGGCGAGCCTGGTCAGCCCGGACCGCCCGTTCAAGCCGGCCCAGCTGTCCAGGATCGACGAGGCCCTGACACTCGGCTCGCGCGAGACCGGCCTGCTGTTCAGCGTGTACGTCGGTGACCTCGGGGAGTCCGGTCGGGCCACCGCCGAGGCGATGTTCGCCAAGCTGGCCGACCGGCACCACGCGCCGGTGCTGGTGGCCATCTCACCGGCGCAGCGCAGGCTCGAGATCGTCACCGGCGGCGAGTCGGCCCGCCGGATACCGAACCGGAGCGCGGCCTTGGCCGCCCTGGCGATGCGGGGATCGTTCGCCACCGGCGACCTGACCGGCGGGATCGTGACCGGCCTGCGCCAGTTGGCCGACGCGGCGGGGCCGGGACTGAACACGTGATCAGCGGCCGGCGGACGAGCCGCGCGGCGGGCGGTCGGCCCAAAAATGCTTAGCTAGCTAAACCATTTTCGATAGGGTGACAGGCGATGACTTCCACACTGTCGGACCGGGCCCACGCCAAGGCTGTCGCCGCGCTCACCGCCTCGTACGCCGCCATCGCCGAAGGCACCCAGGTACGGCTGGCCAAGCGCACCTCGAACCTGTTCCGCCCGCGTACCCAGCAGGCGACGGCGGGCCTGGACGTGTCCGGGCTGGACGGGGTGCTCTCGGTCGACCCGGTCGCCCGCACGGCTGAGGTGCAGGGCATGTGCACCTACGAGCGGCTGGTGGCCGAGTGCCTGCCGCACGGCCTGATGCCCAAGGTGGTGCCGCAACTCAAGACGATCACCCTCGGCGGCGCGGTGACCGGGCTGGGCATCGAGTCCAGCTCGTTCCGCAACGGGCTGCCGCACGAGTCGGTGCTGGAGCTGGACGTGCTGACCGGCGCCGGGCAGCTGCTGACGGTCAGCCCCAGCCAGCACCCGGACCTGTTCCACGGCTTTCCGAACTCCTACGGCAGCCTCGGCTACGCGGTCCGGCTGCTCATCGAACTCGACCCGGTGCGCCCGTTCGTCGGATTGCGGCACGTCCGGTTTCCAGACCTCGAGGCGCTGACCGCGGCGATCGGGCAGATCACCGAGCAGCGCGACTGGGCCGGCGAGCGGGTCGACTTTCTCGACGGGGTGATGTTCGGCGTCGAGGAGGCCTACCTGTGCCTGGGCCGGTGGGTGGACAGCCCGGCCGAAGCCGGGGTGGACGCAGCCGGCGACTACACCGGGCAGCAGATCTTCTACCGCTCCATCCGCAACCGCGAGCGGGACTGCCTGACGGTCGCGGACTACCTGTGGCGCTGGGACACCGACTGGTTCTGGTGCTCGGGCGCCTTCGGCGTGCAGAACCCGGTGATCCGCCGGCTGTGGCCGGCCAGGTACCGGCGCAGCGACTTCTACCATCGGCTGATCGGTCTGGACCACCGGTTCTCCTTCGCCCGCAGGATCGACCGGATCCGCCGGCAGCCGCCCCGGGAGCGGGTGGTGCAGGACGTCGAGATCCCGCTGGAGCGGACCGCTGACTTCCTGCGCTGGTTCGCCGGGCAGGTGGCGATGTCGCCGGTGTGGCTGTGCCCGCTGATGCTCCGCCAGCAGGACTCGGCTCAGCAGGACTCGGCTCAGCAGGGCTCGGCTCAGCAGGACTCGGCTCAGCGCGAGCCGGCCAAGCCGTGGCCGCTGTACCCGCTCTCACCCGGCCAGGTCTATGTCAACGTCGGCTTCTGGGGCACCGTCGCGATCACCGAGGGCAGGGCCGACGGCGACGTCAACCGGCTCATCGAGGCCGCGGTCGCCGAGCACGCCGGGCACAAGTCGCTGTACTCCGACGCCTACTACGACAGGCAGAGCTTCGAGGCGGTGTACGGCGGCGACGTCTATGCCGTCCTCAAGGACCGATACGATCCCGGCCACCGGTTGACCGGGCTGTATGAGAAAGCGGTGGGGCGCAGATGAAGATCGCCGACCTGGTGTCGATGCTCGCGGTGGACGGCGCGCCGCTGCGGTTCGAGGCCTATGACGGCAGCTCGTTCGGCTCTACCGACGCCGCGGTCACCCTGGAACTGGTCAACGAGCGGGGCCTGCGCTACCTGGCCACCGCGCCGGGTGACCTGGGACTGGCACGGGCCTACGTGCAGGGCGACCTGCTGCTGCACGGCGCGCACCCGGGCGATCCGTACGACGCGCTGAAGTGCCTGGGCAGCTGGCGGTTCCGGCGGCCCACCGCCCAGGAGGCCCGCATCCTGCTGCGCGAGATGGGTTGGCGCAACCTGCTGCCGCCCGAGCCGCCCGCGCAGGAGGCGTTGCCCCGCTGGCGCCGGGTGGTCGAGGGCATGCGGCACTCCCGTGACCGGGACGCCCAGGCGATCGGCAAGCACTACGACGTGTCGAACGAGTTCTACGAGAAGGTGCTCGGCCCGTCGATGGCCTACACCTGCGCGGTGTTCCCCAAGCCGGACGCCGGCCTGGAGGAGGCGCAGGAGGAGAAGTTCGACCTGGTGGCCCGCAAGCTCGGCCTTGAGCCGGGCATGCGGCTGCTCGACGTCGGCTGCGGCTGGGGCGGCATGGCTCGCCACGCCGCCAGCCATTACGGCGTGCAGGTGGTGGGCGTGACGCTGTCGGGCGCCCAGGCCAGCTGGGGGACCGCGGCTGTCGAGCGCGACGGGCTGTCGGACAAGGTGCGGATCCTGCACCGGGACTACCGCGACGCCCCGGACTCCGACTACGACGCCATCAGCTCGATCGGCCTGATGGAGCATGTCGGGGTCGGCAACTACCCGGCCTACTTCGCCTTCCTCAAGTCCAAGCTGCGCGACGGCGGCCGGCTGCTCAACCACTGCATCACCCGGCCCGACAACAAGCAGGACCCGATGCCCGGCCACTTCATCGACCGCTACGTCTTTCCCGACGGCGAGCTGACCGGCTCAGGACGCATCATCACCGAGGCGCAGAACGCCGGCTTCGAGGTGCGCCACGAGGAGAACCTGCGCGAGCACTACGCCCTGACCCTCAAGCACTGGTGCGCGAACCTGGTCCGCAGCTGGGACGACTGCGTCGCCGACGTCGGCGAGCCCACCGCCCGGATCTGGGGCCTGTACATGGCCGGCTCGCGGCTGGGCTTCGAGACCAACGGCGTCCAGCTGCACCAGGTGCTGGCGGTCAAGACCCCCGAGTCCGGCAACGCGATGTTCCCGCTGCGCCCGACCTGGGGTTCCTGATCAGCAGGTAGCACAGCGGCAGAAAGCTGGTCGGCGCCCGAGGAGCTTCCCGCAAACTGCCATTTCGGCCGGTATGAAAACGTCCGGCTGAATGCGCATCCGCTTTTCCGGCAACCCGCAACAAAGCCGCCTAGCGCACCCTATCATGACCACATGAGCGGGAAACTAGTGTTCGTCAGTCATGACAGCGACGATGCCAAAGAATTCGCCGATGCGTTCGTCGACATGTTCCTTAAGGGCGCCTGCGGGCTGCGTAACGAGGAAATCTTTTACTCCAGCAAGCCCGGCATGGGGCCAGAGCTCGGCCGGGGGCTGCTCGGAGACCTCGAGGCAGCTCTCCTTCAGGTCCCCATAGTCATCGCGCTGGTAACACACAACGCCATGACCAAGCCATGGGTCATGACCGAGATCGGCGCCGCCTGGATGCTGGTCCAGCGCTCGTCCGAGTCGGGAACTGGCAACCAACCGGGACGCAAGCGGTTCTTCCCCCTTCTTGTGCCTCCCCTGCAGCACAGCCACACCAAGGGCGTCTTGCATGAGATGGTCACGACCGCCGCCGACGACCGGGGCTACCTCGATCAGATCCACCAGGCTCTCTTCGACGCCGGACTTCGATCCGACGATCAGCATTATGCCGAGAACGTCGAGGCATGGCTGCAGCTGATGCGCGAGCGCAGCGAGCAACTGCCTGCCATCGACCCGTCGGCCCAGTGGCTTCGCAACATCACCGACGTCGCGCTCCACAGCGAGTTCGATCCGGCGACGCTCGAGTCCTTCGCCGCCCGCACGCTCAACGACATCTCGCTGGCCGGCGGTGCGATCGCGACGAGCATCAGCACCCGTCTCGACGTCCGTCGCGCCGTCGATGCCGACTACTGGCTCTATGACCTCCGCACCAAGACCAAGTACCGGGGTCTGCGCGAAGAACGGCAGAAGCAGATATTCATGCTCGAGCCGTACACGCTGCGTGACATTAGCGAGGAGGGCGAGGAACCCGACCCCGGCAATGCCGATCCCTACAGCAAGCCTTGGCACATCACTCTCTCGCCGGTCTTGAAGAAAAAGAGTGACTGGGACCAGTTCGCCGGTGGCTGCGAGATCTGGGTGCGTGCCTGGCGGGACGACAAGCGGTCGGCGCCCGACCCGGTGAAGTTGAATCTCAAATCCAAGGATGGCGAGGAACTGCAGGACGATGAGGCTCCGCAGGACGACGGGGACCAGATCGTGGCCATCGAGTACGAGAGCGTGGACCTGGGCCAGGACTGGGATGTCATCGAGGTGACCTTCCGCAACATCCCCCACTGCTTCGATCTGCCCGCGCTCTACTTCTTCGCCAGCGACACCTGCTCCGGAGAGTGGACCTTCGAGGCAGTGTCGGACGATCCTTACATAGAGACCCGCGCCACGTCGGTGGCTTCGTGGCGGGACGTCAGCAGCGACCAGAAGACGTTGGGCGACAATAAAGGAACCATAACGAAGATGAAGGGGAGGCGCGACAAGAACGACCAGCTCAACATGCTTCTGTTCCGTCATGACGTCGTGCTGGTCACGGTGCGTGACACCACACAGCATCCCGGGCAGTCCGCACAGCAGTCATGAAGCGGCAACTCGTGACCCGCGGGGGCGGCCGTAGCCAACCAGGTCGCCGACATCACGGCGCGGCCTTGAACTTCAGGCAGGCGGCGCCGTACTCATGACCGATCCCAGGCACGTCGTCGTGTCCGGGGTCCACAGCGGGCCAAATCCGTCGTCCGGCCTCGGCATCGCGCGATCGCTGCGCCTAGCCGATCCTGGGATAAAACTGACGGCTGTCGACTACAGTCCGCGGTCCTCCGGCTTGCATTCAGATGTCTTTGACGACCGGGTCTACCTTCCCTCGTGGAGTGAGCTCGACACCACCATCTGGCTCGAGCAGATCCTGGCCCTGGTCGGCGACGAGGGGGTCTTCGTGCCGAGCCTCGACTTGGAAGTCGAGTTGCTAGGGTCGTTGCAGTGGTCGCCGGAGCGCGTCTTGTCCCCGCTGGCATGTGCCCTCGACCTGTGTCGCAAGCCCCCAGTAGAGGCGGCGCGGATGATGGGGCTCACGACGCCGGCAGCGGTGCACGATCCGGATCCGGAGGCCTTCGAAGAATTCCTGCACACGCATGGCTATGACGTCTGGGTGAAGGGCCCCAATTACGAGGCCAAGCACGTGCACGACCTCAGAGAGGCCCTGTCCCACGCGCGCTCGGTGCAGACCCGGTGGGGCAGGGGGTGGCATGCGGAGGAGCATGTTGCCGGCCAAGAACTGGCGCTGGCTTTCGCCGCTCGTTCCGGTCGGCTGCGTGGAGCGGCCCTCATGATCAAGCTCGACACCACCGAGAGCGGCAAGACCTGGGCCGGCGCGGTGCGCCCCGTACCGGAGGAGTTGGCGAGCCGGCTCGACGCCTTCGTCACCGCGACTTCCTGGAATGGCGGCGGCGAAATGGAGATGATCGTCGACTGGGAGGGTCGGAATGTACTTCTCGAGGTCAACCCTCGGTTTCCGGCCTGGATTCACGGCAGCAGTCTCTGTGGTTTCAACCTGCCGGCCCTTCTTGTCAATCTTCCGCCGAACTCCGGCTCGCAGGCCTCCGCCTTCGTCCGGGTCGTTCACGAGATAGCCCAGCAGCCGGCTCTCCCGATGGCAGCCCAACAGTGGAAGTCGGACGACAACTCCACTTCTATCGGTAAGCACCCAAGCGGGATGCCGCTGCTGTCACGACGGAGGGGTGTGCCCCCGCAACGGAAGCACGACGCGAGGACCTGGTACACCTTCTCCGAGGACTTCGCGACGACATTGGGGCGACTGAAGCCCGAGCACGCTGTGCCGACGCCCGTACGCCATCTCGACCTGGAGTTCGTCGAGACGCAGGTGGACCGACTCCGGGCTGCACTGCCCCCCGCGGCCCCGACGCAGATCGCACTCAGCACCAAGACGAACCCGGACCCGCGCCTGCTCGAACTTGCGCACCGGCTCGGATTGTGGGTCGATGTGATCACTGGGGACGAGTACGACCTCGCCGTCGCTGCCGGGTTCGGCTCGTCGGACATCGTGCTGAACGGCCCGGCAAAGTGGTGGCCGGCCCGGAACGAGTACGCCTGCGCCGCTGTCTTTGCCGACTCCGTGCCCGAGTTGCGCATCCTGCTGGACCAACTGCGGTCGGGTCGCATCCAGGTGAAAGCGGGAGTCTTCGGCATCCGTGCCACGAGTTCGGCACTCGACAGCCGCTTCGGCGAAACCTTCGACGACAGCGACAGTCTCGCGGAGGCGGTCCCGTTGATCGCAGAGATCTGCCACCGGCTGGGCTCGCACTGGGGTCTGTCGTTCCATCACTCCCAGGCAAGCATCGGAACCGAACGCTGGATCGAGACCGCGACCTCGTCGTTGGAGGTCGCCGCCCATTTCGCCGAACGGCTAGGCACCGCACCGGCCCTGCTCGACGTGGGCGGTGGCTGGCGGGCGCGGGATCTGCGGCAATACGGGATCGCCGTGACCGAGCTCCGCCGACGCCTTGCCGGTTTTCTCGATGCGCACACCAGGCTGGTGGTCGAGCCCGGCCGGATGCTGGTCGAAGGTGCCGGAACTGTTCTCACCACGGTTCTGCTCGTGCGAGACGACGGGCATGTCATCGTCGACGCCTCGATCGCCGAGCTCCCGGAGGCGCCGGCATGGCCCCATCCGGTGGCCGCCTGGGACGAGGTGGCGGCGTGCTGGCACCCGGTCGGGCCGGGGAACCAGTTGATCCTCGGCCGTTCCTGCATGGAGGAGGACATCGTGGCAAAGGGGCTGGACCTGTCGGCGGTGGCTACGGGTAGTCAACTTGCCATCGGCCGGGCCGGCGGTTACGACACGTCGATGGCCTACGCCTTCGGCCGGGGGCGATCGTCGTGATCATGCCGCCGCACTGGGCCGGCGACCTGCAACAGTTCGACGCGTTGCCGACCTCGCTGGTGGCCAGCCACGATCGCGAGTGCTGTGTCGCGGCCCGGCGAGCCATCTTGTCGGAGCTCCTGCGTCGGCGCGGCACAGGAGCTCGCCTGGCAGCTGTCCCTGAGGTGTTGCCATGGAGCCCGCTGGCGTGGCCCGTCACGTGGTGCGAGCTCCTGACGGCCGACGGGCCGGTCGGAGATTGCGGCGTCCACGCGTTCGTGGCCTCGCTGTTAATGGACGCGGCTGGCGTGCCCCACTCCCGTGTGTCTGCTGCAATATTACCGGCGCCGCTGCACCGGGAGCACTGGCACGAAATGTGGCGTGTAGCTGGAGCCCCGCTGACGTGGATAGGACGCGTGCTCGTCTATCACGAGGTAGTGCAGGTGGGCAGCCGGCTGTGGGACCCGTCCGAGGTTCGGTGGTTCGACGAAGCCGATCCGCAGCTGGAGAGCGGAAGGGTCGTCGCCTTGCGGTCGGAGGGGGGCAGGTGGCGTCTGACACCATCCCGTGCGACCGCAGCACGCGATCTGAGCCCAGCGACCGAACCCGGGGACTCGAAGGATGCCTTCGCGCAGTCTAGGTCCTGAAACTAGAAACCGGCTGAGGTGAAACCCCTAGCCGCTTCGGTCTTTCGGGCAAGCAGGTTTGCTCGCTGCGAGGTAGAGCTTCCAAGCAATGCAGACTCTCCAGCGCTTGGGGCTGGCCCTCCTCCGGTCGACCTCCTCGAACGCGTGAGCGCGGCGTAAGCCTGGCCAGGCGTTAGCTCAGCCGTCGCTCCGGCATACGGCGCAGTCCGACAGGGTGTCGTCTTCCAAGGCCTCGCGACCGGCGGCGGTGTCGACCGCGCGGGCGCGCAGTGCCCGGACGACCTCGGAGCGGCCCTCGCTGATCAGCCGCCGCAGGGCGCCGGGCCGGCTGGTGTCGGCCAGGAACTCATCGGCCAGCCGCACCGTCTGCTCGTCGATGGCGCTGGACCAGGACGGGAAGAGCCCGATGATGATGCCCTTGGCGGTCTCGGCGGTGTGGCGGTCCCAGATTCCGGCCGCCTCCTCGAAGAACCTGGCCGTGTAGGGCGCCAGCAGCTCGGGCTGCCACGGATCGCGGAATCCGATCCGCACCGCCTTCATCACCGCGGTGCTCAGCGTCGAGTCCTGGGTGGCCAGCGGCCAGGCCGCGGCCTTGGCCTCGGCGGTGGGGATCCGGGCCCGGGCGGTCGCCGCCTCCCGGGCGCCGGCCGCCGACGGGTCATCGGCCGCGGCGGCCGCGATCTCGGCCTCGCCGGCCCGCCCGCCTGCCACCAGGGCGCGCAGCATCAGCCAGCGCAGCTCGGTGTCCACCGTCAGGCCCTGCAGTTGCTGCTCGCCCGAGAGCAGCCCGGCCACGAAGTCCAGCTGCTCGTCGGTGCCGGCGCAAGTGAGCAGGTCCTGCACCCAGGCCAGCTGGTGGTCCGAGCCCGGCACGGCCGCGCGGGCGTTGGCGATCGCCAGGTCGGCGAAGCGGGCCCGGGCGCCGAGGGCCCACTCCGGGTCGGCGTACATCTCCAGGCCCTGCAGCAGGTGCTTGTTGACCGCCTGCACCACGCCGACCACCGACTCGCTGCCGGCGGCCGAGATCACCAGTTCCAGGTAGTGCCGGATGGCCAGTTGCGAGTCACGCACCATCTCCCAGGCCGCCGACCAGCACAGCGTGCGGGCCAGCGAGTCCTGCAACGCGGCCAGCCCGCCGTTGCGCAGCGTGTGCAGGCTGTGCTCGTCCAGCCGCAGCTTGCAGTAGGTGAGGTCGTCGTCGTTGAGCAGCACCAGGTCGGGCCGGTGCTGGCCGATCAGCTCGGCGATCTCGGTCCGGTCGCCGTCGACATCGACCTCCACCCGGTGGGTGCGCAGCAGCTTGCCGGCCTCGTCGTAGTTGTAGAGCCCGATGCCCAGCCGGTGCGGGCGCAAGGTGTTGTCGGGCGAAATGTCACGCGGGGCGTCCTGCAGCACCGCGAACGAGCTGAACCTGCCGTCGGAGTCCACCTCGTACTCGGCCGACAGGGTGCTGATGCCGCTGGTCTCGACCCAGAGCTTGGCCCAACCGGACAGCTCGCGGCCCGAGCTCGCGTTCAGCGCGTCGAGCAGGTCGGTCAGGGTGGTGTTGCCATAGGCGTGGTCGGTGAAGTACTGCCTGACCCCGGCCAGGAACTGCGGCAGCCCGACGTAGGCCACCAGTTGCTTGAGGACGCTGGCGCCCTTGGCGTAGGTGATGCCGTCGAAGTTGACCTCGACGGCCTCGGCGTCGGGTATCTCGCAGGCGACCGGATGGGTGGAGGGGTACTGGTCCTGCCGGTAGGCCCAGGTCTTCTCGGCGTTGGCGAAGGTGGTCCAGGAGTCGGTCCACTCGGTCGCCTGGGACTGGGCGATGACCGCGGCCCATTCGGCGAAGGACTCGTTCAGCCAGAGGTCCTCGAACCACCGCATGGTGACCAGGTTGCCGAACCACATGTGGGCCATCTCGTGCAGGACGGTGGTGGCCCGGCGTTCCTTGCGCACGTCGGTGACCCGGCTGGTGAAGACGTAGTCCTCTACCAGCGTCACGCACGCGGCGTTCTCCATCGCCCCTGAGTTGAACTCCGGGACGAAGACCTGGTCGTACTTGCCGAAGGCGTAGCGGTGGCCGAAGTTCTGGTGGTACCAGTCGAAGCCCTGCTTGGTGATCGTGAAAAGCTCGTCGGGATCGAAGTGCTCGGCCAGCGAGCCGCGGCAGTACAGCCCCAGGTCGATGCCGTCATGGTGATCGGTGGCCTCGAAGTACGGACCCGCGACCAGTGCGGTGATGTAGGTGCTCAGCCGCGGCGTGGTGGCGAAGTGGGTCGTCCTGGTGTCGCTGTGCTCATTGCCCGCGTCCTCGACCTCGGTCACCGCCCCGTTGGACATCAACTTCCAGTGCGCCGGGGCGGTGACGTGCAGGGTGAAGGTGGCCTTGAGGTCCGGCTGGTCGAAGCAGGCGAACATCCGCTTGGAGTCGGTGGTCTCGAACTGGGTGTAGAGGTAGACCTCGTCGTCGATCGGGTCGACGAACCGGTGCAGGCCCTGGCCGTTGGTGGTGTAGAGCAGGTCGGCGTCGACCACCACCACGTTGTGCTCGGACAGGTCGGCCAGCACGATCCCTTCGGCCGGCTCGTAGCAGCTGACGTCGACCGGCCGGCCGTTCAGGCTGACCTCGTGAAAGCGCTCGGCGATCACGTCCAGAAAGGTGGAGGTTCCCGGCCGCTTGGCGGTGAAGGTGATGGTGGTGCGGCAGCGGAAGATGCGCTCGCTGGGCCCGCCGTCGGGACCGGTCAGGTCAAGCCGCACGTCGTAGCTGTCCACCCGCAGCGACTCGGCGCGGTGTCGGGCGTCCTGGCGTGTCAGGTTGGGCATCGCGACCGTGTTGGCGTCGATCCGGTAGTTCCTGTCGAAGCTGTCGGTGACACCGGCGAGCTCGCTGGTGTCCCCGGGGCGCACACTGGGCACGGAATGCCGCTCCTTGGAGAGGTGTTAGGCGAAAGAGCGTGATAACGCCCTCATGAGGGGCATCTTTTCACACATCGACTAATGGATCAGGGGGCTGCACTATGACGACAGGCACGACGCAGAGCAGGGCGAAGGTCGATTTCTGGTTCGATCCCGCGTGCCCCTTCGCCTGGGTCACCTCGCGGTGGATCCTGGAGGTCGAGAAGCAACGCGACATCGAGCTGAGCTTTCACGTGATGTCGCTGTCGGTGCTGAACGAGGGCCGCGACCTTCCCGAGAACTACCGCGCGATGATGGATCGGGCCTGGGGAGCGGTCCGGGTCGCGATCGCCGCCGAGCAGCACAGCGGCAACGCCAGCCTGCGCGACCTCTACACCGCGCTGGGAACCAAGCGCCACGACCAGGAGCGCGAGTTGGACCGGCAGGCGCTCGTGGAAGCGCTGACCGAGGTCGGGTTGCCCGAGTCGCTGGCCGACGCCGCGGACTCCGAGGACTACGACGAGGCCCTGGTCAAGTCGCACCACGAGGGAATGGACGCGGTCGGCTTCGAGGTGGGCACGCCGGTCATCCACGTCGACGGGGTGGCCTTCTTCGGCCCCGTCCTGACCCGGATCCCGCGTGGCGAGGACGCCGTCAAGATCTGGGACGGCACCCGGCTGCTGGCCGACTACCCGTACTTCTTCGAGCTGAAGCGGACTCGCACCGAAGCCCCCCGGTTCGACTGAGCCACGGCTGTGGCAGCCACGCCGAGGATCTTTCACATCGTGGCCGACGCCGACTGGCGGGCGGCCTGCGCCCAGGGCAGCTACCGCCCGCCGTCGCTGGAGCAGGAGGGCTTCGTGCACTTCTCCTACCGCGACCAGGTGGCCAGGACCGCCAACGCCAGGTTCCGCGGCCGGGACGACCTGCTGGTGATCGAGGTCGACCCGGCGCGGCTGGCCGAGCGGGTGGTGGATGAGGACCTCTACGGCTCCGATGAGGAGTTTCCTCATGTGTACGGCCCCATTCCCACCTCGGCGGCAGTCGCCGAGCACCGGTTGAGCACGCTGTCCGACGGGCAGTTCGGCTTTCAGCCGGACTGAGGTCTCAGCCTTCGGCCCGAGGAGAGCTCGACGGGCCGGCTCGTCAACCGGCGCCCGGCCACCCCGGTGCCTGCCTAGGCTGGCACGATTGCCGGCATGCGCGTTTACCTGGGCAGCGACCATGCCGGATTTGAGCTGAAAGGCGTGCTGGTCGAGCATCTGAGGGCCGCCGGGCACGAGGTCACCGACTGCGGGCCGCACACCTACGAGCCCGAGGACGACTACCCGCCGTACTGCATCGGCACCGCCCAGCGGGTGGTGGCCGACCCCGGCAGCCTCGGCATCGTGCTGGGCGGCTCCGGCAACGGTGAGCAGATCGCGGCCAACAAGGTCACCGGCGCCAGGGCCGCGCTGGGCTATGACCTGCCGACCGCGATCCTGGCGCGCCAGCACAATGACGCCAACGTGCTGGGCCTCGGCGCCCGGCTGCACAGCCAGGACGCCGCGCTGTCCATCGTCGACGCGTTCGTGAACACGGCATTCTCCGAGGACCCCCGCCATGTCCGGCGGATCGGCATGCTGAGCGCGTTCGAGCAGAGCGGCACGCTGCCCGGCTGAGCCCTCAGGCCTCCGGCGGCTGCCACTGCCGCCGCACCACCACCACGGAGCGCTCGGCGGCGGCCAGATCCTCCGCGGTTGGCCTGGCCACTTCCCGGGCGCGCAGCGCGCCGTTCAGACCCACCTGGGACGGCGAGCTGCCGGCCAGCTCACGCCAACCGCGCTCGGAGTCCCGGCCGTGCCCGCGCTCGGAGTCCCGGCCGCGGCCTGAGTCCTCACGGCGGCCGGCGCCCGAATTGCCGGAGCGGCGCCCGGCCGGGTTCTGTTCGGCCGGCTGGCCCTGCCTCGCTCCGGCTGAGCCGGCCTGCCCGGCAGAGCCGGCCTCGCTGCCCTGACCGGCCGGCTCGTCAGCCGATCGGCGTGGCCGGCGGCGACGCCTGGGCCGGTCCTGGGCTTCAGTCATCTGCCCATCCTGCCCGAACGGTCACAGCTGGCGAAAGCGGACACGCTCCGTAACAGATCGGTACCGCTTCGCTACCGGCCAGGTCGTTGCTCACTACGGTGAGCGTCACCATGACCGCGGCATTCCCCGACAGCTTGAGTGGCCACGCGCGCCGGCTCCGGGCCCGCGCCAAGCGGCCTTCCCAGCGCGTGCTCGCGGTGCTAGCGGTGCTGGCGCTGCTGCTGGGCGCCTGCTGGGCGCTGCTGGATGACGGCAGCCCGGTCGAGATGGCAGCGCTGATCGCCGTCATGGTGGTGCTGTCGTCGCTGGCGCTCGGCCAGCGGGCGATGCTGGCGCTGCTGGTGACCGCGGCGCTCTGCCTGGGCCTGGTCGTCCTCGCGCACGGGCCGGATCCGGCTCAGCTGTCGGAGTCAGGTTTGGTAATGGTGGCGGTCACCGCGCTGGTCGCGCTGATCCAGGCGCGGCGCCGGGATCGGCTCGGGCTCAGGCAGGTCAGCGCCGAAACGGTGCTGGGCCTGATCCGGGACCGGCTGCTGGTGCAGGCGCAGCTGCCGCCGGTGCCGGCCGGCTGGACCGTGGTCGCCGGCAGATCCGGCGGGCGGCCGGCCCAGGCAAGCTTGTCGCATGCGAGGCGGTGGCATGCCGGCCGGTGGCATGCGAGCCACCAGCCCAGCCGGACGGGAGTCTCAACCGGTTCGTCGTGACAGCGTCACCCGCGCTCCCCGGCTGGGGGCCAGGGTGATGTGGCGGGCCTTGGCCCGCTCGGGCCGGGACGCCCCGGCACTCAGGTCGTAACGGCGCAGCACCTCGCCCAGCACCACGCTGGCCTCCAGCAGCGCGAAGCCGGCGCCCAGGCAACGCCGGTCACCGCCTCCGAACGGTATCCAGCTGCCGACGGCCGGCTGGCCGCCGAGAAAGCGTCCGGGGTCACAGCGGGTGGGATCGTCATGATGGCGCGGGTCGGCGTGCAGCAGCCCGATGGCGGGCACCACGGTGGTCCCGGCCGGCACCAGGTAGCCGCCCAGCTCGACCGGCTCGGTCACCCGCCGGGCCACCTGGTAGAGGACCGGGTGCAACCGCATCGACTCCTTGGCCAGCGCCTGCAGGTAGTTCTCGTCGCCGGCGTCGGCGGCCTGCTGGGCCTGCCTGAGCAGCTCGGGGTCGCGTGCCAGCTCGCAGAAGGCCCAGGCCAGGGCGGTGGCGGTGGTCTCGTGCCCGGCCAGCAGCAAGGTGACCAGGTTGTCCCGTAGCTCGGCGTCGGTGAGCGCCACACCGGGGCCGGCCAGCCGCAGCAACTGGGACAGCACGTCGGGACGGCTGCCCAGGTCACCGGCCTGGCGGCGCGCGGCGATCTCGGCGTAGAGCACCCGGTCCAGGTCCCGCCGGATGTCGGTGAACCTGCGCCACGGCCAGAGCGGGCGCAGCCGCGGGTAGAACCAGCCCAGCATGATCACCGGGTTGACGCCGACGACCCGGCCGACCACCGGCCGCAGCTCGGCCAGCCGGCCCTGGTCGGTGACGCCGAAGACCACCTGAAGGATGATCTCCAGGGTCAGCGCCTGCATCCGCTGGTGCAGCCGCACCGGCCGCCCGGTCGGCCAGCCGGCCACCTCGGCCCGGGTCAGCTCGGTGATCAGCTGCCGGTAGCCGCGCAGCGAGGCGCCGTGGAAGGCCGGCATCAGCAGTTGCCGGATTCGCAGGTGCTCGCCCTCGTCGAGCAGCAGCACCGAGTGCTTGCCCATGATCGGGCGCAGGATGGCGTTGCCCTCGCCGGCGTGGAAGACGCTGGCCGAACCCGCGAACACCGTCCTGACGTCAGCGAGCCGGCTGAGCACCACCAGCCGCCGCCGGTGCGGCGCCAGCCGGATCAGGTAGCTGTCGCCGTAGCGCCGGCGCAGCCTGGGCAGCCAGCGTTGCCGGTACCTGCCGAACAGCAGGGTCTGCACCGCGATCGGCAGCCTCGGGCCAGGCAGGGTGGGCGCGCCGGGCAGGGTGGGCGCGCCGGCTTCCGTCCCGGCCCGGCCCGTCACTACCGGTCGCGCCGGGACGGCTCGAGCTCGCGGTCGCTGGCGCCGAGGAAGGTCTTGAGCCGGGTGAGGTTGGCCTGACCCGCCCGGCCGGTGGGCAACCCGCTCGGCCGGTGCCGGTCATCGCTGCGCCGGCGGGGGATCCGGTGCGCGATCGCCAGCGTCGCCAGCGCGATCAGGGCGCCGGCCAGCACGTCGAGCAGGTAGTGGTTGCCGGTCACCACGACCACCACCGCGGTGATCACCGGGTAGCACAGCCACAGCCAGCGCAGTGCGGTGGAGCGGACCAGCCGGTGCGCCACCACCGCGGTCCAGACCGCCCAGGCCAGGTGCAGGGACGGGAAGGCGCCGAACTGGTCGGCGGTCACCGGGCCGCCGTGGGTGGGCCCGAAGCCGGCGTTGGCCACCGAGTCGACGAAGCCGAAGCCGGGCAGGAACCGCGGCGGCGCGACCGGGTAGAGCATGAAGAAGCACAGGCCGAAGACGTTGGTCAGCACCAGCGCGTTGCGGGCCCGCCGGTAGCTGCCGGCCCGTCGCCACCAGCACCACACCAGCACCCCGAGGGTCATCGACAGGTGGGTGAACTGGTACCAGTAGCTGGCCGCCAGCGACAGCGCCGTCTGCTGGGTGGTCCACAGGTTCGCCGCCAGCTCGATGTCGATTCCCAGCCAGCGCTCGAAGTGGAGCAGCTGCTGGCCGTTGCGCAGCGCGGCCACTTCGCGGACGTCGGCGTGGCCACGGATGAGGTCATAGACCCACAGCAACACCAGCAGGACCGCCAGCTCACCGATGATCCGGGGCCGCCGGACCACCGCGACAGCGCCTCGGCCGGCTGGTGGGGGAGGGGTGCTCGAAGCCGCCTTGATCAGTCCGCGGTTCAAGCTCATGCGTTATTCGAACATATCTGGATCGGTTCCCGGGTCACCGACGCCTCCCTCGCTGCCTGGCGGCCGGTGTCGAGGCTAGTCGCAGCCAAGCCGGCAGGCGAGACGCCGAAACCGCTGTGCGGTTCCGGCGTCGTGGCCCCGAGAATTGTCGCAGAAGCCGGCAGCGCGACGTCAACCGACAATGTGCCTGGAGTTGCGACACTGCGCTGGAGTTAGGGTGCGGCCATGAGCGGTGCGGCTGAGGTGGCGGTGTTGCGGTTGAGCGCTTTCGCGCTGGACGGCGAAGGCGGCAATCCGGCAGGGGTGGTGCTCGACGCCCGGGAGTTGAGCGAGCAGGACATGCTGGCCGTCGCCGGGGACGTCGGCTATTCCGAGACGGTGTTCGTGATCGACGGGCCGCCGGTCGCCGGCCGGCGCCACTACGCGGTGCGCTACTTCTCCCCGCTGGCCGAGGTGCCCTTCTGCGGCCATGCCACGGTGGCGCTGGGCGCGGCCCTGGGCAGCGCGCTGGGCGCCGGTGACCTGGCGCTGGACACCGCGGCCGGCCCGGTGTCGCTGAGCACCGGCCAGCACCCCTCGGGGCGGTGGTGGACCCGGCTGACCAGCATCGCGGCCCGGCAGCAGCCGGTCGACCCGGCGGCGCTGCGGCAGGCGCTGGACTGCTTCGACTGGTCTCCGGACGTGCTGGATCCGGGGCTGCCGCCGGTGCTGTCCTACGCCGGGGCCTGGCACCTGATCCTGGGCCTGGCCGAGCGTCGCACCCTGGAGACCATGAGCTATGACTTCGCCGCGCTGCAGGGCCTGTGCGCCGAGCAGGGCTGGACCACGGTCAGCCTGGTCTTCCAGCTCAGCCCCGTCGAGCACCTGGCCCGCAACCCGTTCCCGGCCGGCGGCGTGGTCGAGGACCCGGCGACCGGCGCGGCGGCCGCGGCATACGGCTCCTACCTGGCGGCCCTGGGCGTCGTGCGGCCGCCGGCCCGGCTGCGGATCGAGCAGGGCGCCCAGATCGGGCGGCCCAGCGAGCTGATCGTCGAACTGCAGGCCGGCGTTGCCTCGGTGGCGGTCACCGGAACGGTCATCTCGATCGACTGAGCGGCCGTCCAGCCCTGACCCGGCGTGGGTGAAGAAGCGTGACAGGGCCACAGTGGAGTAGCTTCGCAGCTAGATTTTTCAGATCACGCTGCGCTCGTGCCGGGCGGCGCCGCGGGAAAGCGAGCCCCTGATGGTGCTTGAGAACTCGCCCTGGACGACGCGGTCCGTGGCTGAACTGGCCCAACTGTTCTCCGACCTTGGCCGCGAGCTGCTGTCCGAGCGAGGGCTGGACGGCACCCTCGGCCTGATCACGGCTCGCAGTGTGAAGCTGCTGCCGGCGGCGCAGCACGCGGCGGTCAGTCGTGGCCGGCGCGGCCGGTTCGAGACCGTCGCCAGCACCAGCGAGCTGCCGCCGCGAGTCGATCAGATCCAGTACGACCTGGGCAGCGGGCCGTGCGTCGACGCGGCCCTGCAGAAATGCGTCTACCGCACCGGCGAGCTCGCTGGTGACCAGCGGTGGCCTGAGTTCGGCCGGCGGGCCGCGGCCGAGCACGGCATCCACAGCATGCTCTCGGTGCGGTTGTTCCTGGAAGACGACGACCTGGTGGCCGCGCTGAACCTGTACTCGGCGCTGCCCGATGCCTTCGACCCCTCCGACGAGTCGGTGGCGGTCCTGCTGGCCACGCACGCCTCGTCAGCGACGGCCAGCGCCCGGCTGCACGAGCAGGTGTTTCACCTGGAGCGGGCGCTGCAGAGCAATCGTGGCATCGGCGTGGCCATGGGGGTGTTGATGAACCAGTACAAGGTCACCCAGTCCCAAGCCTTCGACCTGCTGCGGATGGCCAGCCAGCACGGGCATCGCAAGCTGGCCGACGTCGCGCTGGATGTGACCGAGACAGGTGTTCTGGAGTTGCCGCCACTACCGAGCCGGGCGGGCGCGCGGTCCCAGGGCTGACCCGGGCAGACGAGCGCCTGCCACCTGAGCGGTAGCCATTGGGTATCCTGGCAGGCAGGGGTGTGCCGACACCGTGCCTTGTTGCGAGGGTGGGAAAGTGAACACGCATCAACAATGGGCAGAGCTGCTGAGTGCTGCGGCTGAGCCGAAATCCGCATCGGACCCGGCCGTGCTGCTGAGGCGGGCCGTCGAACTCGGGCGCGACATCGCGCCGGACGCGGTGGCTTGCAGCGTCACCACCATTGACGGTGACCGCTACCACACCCCGGTGTTCTCCGACGACCTGGCGCTGGATCTTGACCGGGCGCAGTACGAGTCCGGAGACGGCCCCTGCATGGCGGCCGCTCGTAAGCGCCGTGACCATCAGTTCGACGCCGAGACCGATCGCGACCGGTTTCCCGGCTTCACCGAGGCAGCCATCGCGCGTGGCGTGCGCAGCTCGATCTCACTGCCGCTGACCGGCCCGGATCTGCCCTCGGCCATCAACGTCTACGGCTCCTCGCGCTACGCCTTCGACGCCGAACGGCCGCAGGCGGTGGCGCACCTGCTGGCGCGCTGCGTGTCGGCCCTGATGGCGCGTCCGGAGCTGGCAGGTCAGGCCATCGCCGTGCCGGTGTCGGCCGGCCGGATCGAGGCCGCGCAGGCGAGGGCGCGGCTGATAACCGAGGCCGAGGAGGCATTGATGGCCCGAGGTTCACTGAGCCGGTCCGACGCCATGACCCTGCTGATCCGGCGCTCGCGGGCGCAGCGCCGCAGCATCTTCGAGGTCGCCCACGACGTGCTCCGGGCAGGCGAAGCGGAGGTCGCGCCTTGACTTCCACCGAATCCGGCATGAGCTTGCAGGACGGCATGCGGCTGTCGGGCATGAGCTACCCGGAGCTGTGGCTGCGCCACATCTCGGTCAGCGGCACCATCGGTGAGCTGGAGCTCGAGGCCTACGTGCTCGGGCTGTTGGTGCCCGATGACCACCAGCACAACCTGATCGCGCAGGCGCTGAACGAGTACTTCATCGAGCTGGGCCAGGACCACCCGGTCGGTTACCGCGACCCCGCTGTCGCCGAGTGACGCCACCCGGCAAGCCACGCCGGCAGTTTCCACCGAAAGGCATCCGCGATGACTGACCCGCGGCAGTCCCGTCCCGACGTCGAGAACGCCGACCCGGATGAGCAGCAGCTGACCGAGCGCCGGCCCGGCGGCTCCGATGACCTCGGCGGTCCGGCGAGCACGCTGGGCGCGGGCGTGGAGCAGGCCCTGACCGGTGAGCAGGCCACCGAGGACGACCAGGGCAGCGCCTCGACCTCACCCCAGCCGCGCGGGTAGTCCGCCAGGCGGGGCGTCTAGGCCACGAAAAGGGCAACTAGGCCACGAGGAAGGACAGCGTGGCCGCCCCAAGTCGGTGGTCCTCGGCGGTTAAGGTCGCCCAGCCGATGTGCTCGCGCTCCAGCAGTGGACGCAACCGGGCAAGACGTCTGCGGTCCTTCGCGGTGAGTTCTTCCGCCACCGTCAGTGGATCCGGTATGAGAGTGAGCAGAAGCGCGGCGTCCTGCCAATCGCGCTCAGGGTTCTGCCGTACCCGAATCTCTGTCGCCGCGCTGCTTTGGCGACCAGCGCCCCGAGCAGGTTGGGTCGCCGGACACGTCCATTCCGCCGGCCCCGGTCGGGCAGGCCGGATACCGCGACGTCGACCAGCTCACTGCGACGGAATGCCTGCGTCGTGCCGGGGGCTTCGACCGTTCTCCCCGGTGGCACGGTGAGAAGGCTGGACCGCTGCCCGAGTCCTTCCGGTGCGAGTACGTCGAAGACAACACGGCCCGGCCCAGGATTGGCCGGGCGGCTGAAACGGTGGGAATCCCGTCAGCGCTCGGGGTTTCCTGCTCGAAGTCACGCTTGGTCAGCCAGGCTGACAACCATTGAGTGCCGCCGGGAAGCGCCCGGACATTGACGACCACGTCAACGTCGACAGTTGCGCGGGGCAGCCGGGCGTGGTGTTCGGCAGCCAGCAGGAACATCATCTGGCCGCCCACCAACAGCCAATCCTCGCCGTTGTCCTCGGCGAGCTCGAACAGTAGCCACCAGCCTTCTTCGGCGGCCGGTGTCACCTCGAGGAGTTCGATCACGCCGGGCCCGCCAATGCGAGTCGTTGCAGTCGCTCGGCTGCGGCATGGCGTTCCCGCGCGTCGTCGGATTCGAGGAGGTCGGCCAAGGCAACCGCAAGCGGCACCGGACGGCCGGCGGGTATCCGCACCGCGGCGGGAACGTTCGAGGGGATGATCATGAACTCGACCGGGCCTTGTGGATCGTCTTGGGCGCGGTAATCGGCAAGGACCGCCTTGAGCACGTCTGCGTCGAGGTAGAACCGCCGCGGCGGTGATACGGCGATGCCAACGCCCTGTGCCGCGGCCGCGAAACCGCCACCTGGCCGTAGGCGGGGATCGGCAGCCAAGCGGTCCAACACGCCAGGATGCGCCCATAGCCGCCGCCGCGCCGCCCGGCCCGCCAACCAGTGCTCCCATCGCCCAGCAGCCTGGGGGTCAGCGAGCATGCGCCGGACGCGGTGGCGCACCCGACGATCATCGATCGCCTGGAACAGCTCGTTGACCTCCTTGGCGTCGGCAGCTTCGGGCAGCTCAAGCAGGCCGTGCACGACCCACAGCAGGGCCCATGCCATCGGAGCTGAGAGGGGCCTACCAGGCGAAGGAGCGTGGCGAGCCCGAGCGCGCACCGCCTCGGCGGGCAAGAGCCATGCTTGACCGAGACGGTGGGCCGGCAAGGCACCCGACTCGACAAGGTGCCGCACCTGACGTGGGCTGACCCCTAGTTCGTGCGCTGCTTCGGCCACGCTTATCCAGTCCACCCGCCCTGCTCCGTCTCACAATAGTTCCGTAATCGGAATAATTATGCGACGCATATTAACGGGCGTCAAGGAATACTTCCCAGCCGGGAACTATTGTGCGACACGGAGGTTGCCAGAGTGAACCGACGGGGGCGGTCAGGGCGGTGAGCGGGTGACGGGAATCGAACCCGCACAATCAGTTTGGAAGACTGAGACTCTACCATTGAGCTACACCCGCGAAGCTCGTGAGTCCTGGCCGGCCGGGCTGCCCAGCGTGAGGATTTCCAGCGCGGCCGACTCACGAGCTGCCCCGACAGCCTAGCGTGTGCCCAGGGCCTGATCGAACACCCGTACACTGGCCGATCGGTACGTGTGCCATGCCAGGCGGCTGGAATTGCGGCTTGGTTCAAGTGCCGGGGTGTAGCGCAGCTTGGTAGCGCACTCGCTTTGGGAGCGAGGGGCCGCAGGTTCAAATCCTGTCACCCCGACGAGCTTGATTCGCACATGTCCGCCATGCACGAAGACCGACCGGGCACCATCGCCTGACACCACTGAGTTACCTGCCGAGGAGCGAAGAGCACACCGTGAAGAGCAGCGTCGAAACCCTGAGCCCGACCCGCGTGAAGCTCGCGGTCGAGGTGCCTTTTGACGAGCTGAAATCCAGCCTGGACGAGGCTTACAAGGCCATCGGCGCCCAGGTCCGGGTGCCAGGCTTCCGTCCCGGAAAGGTGCCGGCCCGGATCATCGACCAGCGGGTCGGACGGGCCGCCGTGCTGGAGGAGGCGATCAACAAGGCGCTGCCCAAGGCCTACTCGGACGCGGTCCGCGAGACCGGCGTCAAGGCGCTCGGGCAGCCCGAGATCGAGGTCACCACCCTGGAGGACAACGACCACCTGGCCTTCACCGCCGAGGTCGACGTCCGCCCCGAGATCGCCGTCGGGGCCTACGACGGCCTCGCCGTGACGGTGGCCGACGCCGCCGTCACCGAGGAGGAGATCTCCGAGCAGTTCGACGAGCTGCGGGCCCGGTTCGGCACCCTCAAGGGCGTCGAGCGCGAGGTGCGCACCGGTGACTTCGTCTCACTCGACCTCACCGCCACGGTCGACGGCGTCGAGGTCGAGGGCGGCTCGGCCCAGGGGCTGTCCTACGAGGTCGGCTCGGGCAACCTGATCGAGGGCCTGGACGAGGCGATCCTCGGCAAGTCGGCCGGCGACTCGGCGGTCTTCACCTCCAACCTGGCCTTCGGCGAGCACGCGGGCTCGACCGCCGAGATCACGGTGGTGGTCAACTCGGTCAAGGAGCGCGAGCTGCCCGAGGCAGACGACGACTTCGCCCAGCTGGCCTCGGAGTTCGACACCCTGGACGAGCTGAAGGCTGACCTGAGGTCCCGGCTGGACCGGGTCAAGGTGCTCGGCCAGGGCGCTGAGGCCCGCGACAAGGTGCTTGAGCTGCTGGTGTCCCAGACCGAGGTGCCGCTGCCCGAGTCAGCGGTGCAGGCCGAGATCGACTGGCGCGAGCACGACGTGGTGCACCAGCTCGGCCACGACGACTCGGCCTTCGAGCGCTACCTCGAGACCGAGGGCAAGACCAAAGAGGAGTTCACCGCCGAGCTGCGCGAGGTCGCCGAGCGGGCGGTGAAGACCCAGTTCATCCTGGACTCGATCGCCGACGCCGAGGCGGTGTCGGTCTCTGACGCCGAGCTGACCGAGTACATCGTGCGCCAGGCCCAGCGCTACAACATGGCGCCGCAGGAGTTCGCCGACCAGATCGTGCAGGCCGGCAACATCGCCGCGCTGGTGGCTGACGTGCGCCGCAACAAGGCGCTGGCCACCGTGCTGGAGTCGGCGAACGTGACCGACGCCTCCGGCAACCCGGTCGACCTGTCCACCCTGGCCACCCCGCAGGGCCAGGCCGACCTCGACGAGCTCGAGGACGCTGCCGAGCAGGTGGCCGCCGCCGAGGCTGCTGCCGGCCGGCCGGGCGCCGGCGAGGACTCCGCGGCCGATGAGCAGCCGGCCGACGACGCGCCGGCCACCGGCCGGCACGCCGGCGAATAGCCACGTCCGCACCACCAGGCGCCGGCTCGGCGCCCGGCGCCGCAGGCCCGGGACCGCCTTTCATGCCCTGAGCGAACGTCGCGGTCTGCCAGCACTGTCTGTCGGACCGGGCCATTAGGGTCGAGGCAGATCCAACTTTGACGGAAAGGAAAACCAGTGAGCCCCATTGACGCCCAGCGCGGACAGCACGCCGGGTTCGACCGTGCCGGCGCCAGCGCTCGTTCGGAGCCGATCCGGATCCTCGAGGCCCGCAGTCCCGGCGCCGGCATGAACCTCAACGACTCGATCTATGACCGGCTGCTCCGCGACCGGATCATCTTCCTCGGCCAGGTGGTCGATGACGACATCGCCAACCGGCTGTGCGCGCAGCTGTTGCTGCTCTCGGCCGAGGACTCCAGCCGTGACATCAACCTCTACATCAACTCCCCGGGCGGCTCGGTGTCGGCCGGTATGGCGATCTTCGACACCATGCAGTTCGTCGAGTGCGACGTGGCGAC
This sequence comes from Jatrophihabitans sp., assembly GCA_036389035.1. Classification (NCBI taxonomy): domain Bacteria; kingdom Bacillati; phylum Actinomycetota; class Actinomycetes; order Jatrophihabitantales; family Jatrophihabitantaceae; genus Jatrophihabitans; species Jatrophihabitans sp. The sequence continues at coordinate 356,367 of DASVQQ010000011.1, read as the reverse complement.
CTACGCCCTGGGCATGGCCGCCTCGATGGGCCAGTTCCTGCTCTCCGCCGGCCAGCGCGGCAAGCGCTACGCCCTGCCGCACGCGCGGATCATGATGCACCAGCCGTCGGCCGGCATCGGCGGCACCGCCTCCGACATCGCGATCCAGGCCGAGCAGTTCAGGCTGACCAAGGCCGAGATGGCCAAGTTGATCGCCGAGCACACCGGCCAGACCGTCGAGCAGGTCCAGGCCGACTCCGAGCGCGACCGCTGGTTCACCGCCCAGCAGGCGCTGGAATACGGATTCGTCGACCACGTGGTCAGCCGGGTCGCTCAGATGAGCAACGGCTCCGCCCCGGCGCCGGCGTAAGGGAGAGGACACCATGAGCGAGCTCTACACCCCCGGCAGCGCCGGCTGGGCCAGTCCGGCAGGACGGGCCGCCGGTAACGGCCGGCTGCCCTCCAGCCGGTACGTGCTGCCCTCCTTCGTCGAGCGCACCAACTACGGGATGAAGGAGTCCAACCCCTACAACAAGCTGTTCGAGGAGCGCATCATCTTCCTCGGCGCGCCGATCGACGACGTGGTGGCCAACGACGTGATCGCCCAGCTGATCTGCCTGGAATCCACCGATCCCGACCGCGACATCCTGATCTACATCAACTCACCGGGTGGCTCGTTCACCGCGTTGACCGCCATCTACGACACGATGAGCTACGTCCGACCCGAGATCCAGACCTACTGCATGGGCCAGGCGGCTTCGGCCGCCGCGGTGCTGCTGGCGGCCGGCACCAAGGGCAAGCGGTTCGCCCTGGAGCACTCCCGGGTGCTGATCCACCAGCCCTCCGGAGAGGGCCAGGGCCAGGTCACCGACCTCGAGATCCAGGCGAACGAGATCCTGCGGATGCGGGGTCTGCTCGAGGAGATCCTGTCCAACCACACCGGCCAGACCGTCGAGCAGATCAAGCTCGACATCGAGCGGGACCGGATCCTGACGGCTCCGCAGGCCAAGGACTACGGCATCGTCGACGCCGTGATCACGACCCGCAAGCTCAGCAACGACTGATCTCCTGGATGCGCTGCGCCTGCCGATGTGGTTAGAGCGTCGGCCAAGCCGCTCCCAAGGCGTCAATCGGCGCCTCGGGGGCGGTGGTGCAAACGGGACACGCAGCTAAACCAGCGACTTCTCGGCCCGCACGGGGTAGCGTTTTAACCGGCGCTGCTCCGTGTGGACCAGCTGTTAGCCGGAAAGTCCATAGGTAGCACCGGGCGTAAGGAGTACATCGGGTGGCGCGTGTAGGTGACGGTGGCGATCTGCTCAAGTGTTCTTTCTGCGGAAAGAGCCAGAAGCAGGTCAAGAAGCTGATCGCTGGGCCCGGTGTCTACATCTGCGATGAGTGCATCGACCTCTGCAACGAGATCATCGAAGAGGAGCTGTCGGACAACACCGAGTTCAGCTTCGACGAGCTTCCCAAGCCCAGCGAGATCTGCGAGTTCCTGAACTCCTACGTGGTAGGCCAGGACCAGGCCAAGCGCACCCTGGCGGTCGCTGTCTACAACCACTACAAGCGCGTTCAGGCCGGCGGCGAGGGCACCGGCAAGCGCTCGGAGTCCAACGTCGAGCTGGCCAAGTCCAACATCCTGCTGCTCGGCCCCACCGGCTCGGGCAAGACGCTGCTGGCCCAGACCCTGGCGCGGATGCTCAACGTCCCGTTCGCGATCGCTGACGCCACCGCTCTAACCGAGGCAGGCTACGTCGGTGAGGACGTCGAGAACATCCTGCTCAAGCTGATCCAGGCCGCCGACTACGACGTCAAGCGCGCCGAGACCGGGATCATCTACATCGACGAGGTCGACAAGATCGCCCGCAAGTCGGAGAACCCGTCGATCACCCGCGACGTCTCGGGCGAGGGCGTGCAGCAGGCGCTGCTGAAGATCCTCGAAGGCACCTCGGCCGCGGTTCCGCCACAGGGCGGGCGCAAGCACCCGCACCAGGAGTTCATCCAGATCGACACCACCAACGTGCTGTTCATCGTAGGCGGCGCCTTCGCCGGCCTCGACAAGATCATCGAAGGCCGGGTGGGCAAGAAGGGCCTGGGCTTCGGAGCCGAGCTCAAGACCAAGTTCGAGATCGACACCCGGGACGGCTTCGCCGAGGTGATGCCCGAGGATCTGATGAAGTTCGGGCTGATCCCTGAGTTCATCGGCCGGCTGCCGGTGATCACCACCGTCCGCCCGCTGGACCGGGCCGCGCTGATCGAGATCCTCACCGAGCCGAAGAACGCCCTGGTCAAGCAGTACGCCCGGCTCTTCGAGCTTGACGGCGTCGAGCTGGAATTCGCTGACGACGCCCTGGAGGCCATCGCCGACCAGGCGGTCAAGCGGGGGACCGGCGCCCGTGGCCTGCGCGCGATCATGGAAGAAGTGCTGCTGTCGGTGATGTACGAGGTGCCCTCCCGCGAGGACGTCGCCAAGGTCGTCATCACCGCCGAGACCGTGCTCGAGCACGTGTACCCGACCCTGGTTCCCCGGGCCGAGATCCCTGCCCCGCCGCAGGAGAAGTCCGCCTGAGCCGGCCCGCCAGGCCTTCCGTCCGCCTGGCTGTCCCCGGCCCGTGAGATGGCCTGGAGCCGGTCGCTTTAATTCGGTTGCTCACCCTGCCCTGACTGCGTCATAGTCGTCAGAGCTGCCGCGGACGTCAGGTCCGCTGGTCCTCGAATGAAGGAGGCGTCGAAATGTTCATCCCGGTCCTGGGGCTTTCCGCGTCCCCTGTCGTCTTCGAGGCATCCCGCTAGGCCACTGGCCTGCCCCGGCTGCCTCGCCTTTCGAGGAGCCAACTTCCGTTGTTACCTGAACCCGCTCGTTCGCACGTCTTCACCTCCGCCGTACCACCGGCGACTTCCCCACCCCCCGTCAGCCCTGCCGCGCTGTCCTTCGACTTTCAACAGGTCGATGAGCCAGGTGAGGGCCAGCGTTGGTCCACCTGGTCCTCGGTCATCAAGGGCGCCCGGGGTCCACATCCCAGGCCGTCCTGGGTGATCACCTCCGATGCCGCCATGGACACCGAGCTCGGCGTGCTCAAAACCGGCAAGGAAGCCGATGTCTTCTTGATCGAGCGTGCCGTGCCGGGCAGCGATGACCAGGTGTCGTTGCTGGCGGCCAAGCGCTACCGCGACCGCGAGCATCGCACCTTTCATCGCGACGGCGGCTACCTGGAGGGCCGCACGGTGCGCCGCAGCCGCGACCAGCGGGCCATGCAGGCGCGCAGCCGGTACGGGGTGCAGGTGCTGGCCGGGCAGTGGGCGCTTGCCGAGTTCCAGGCGCTGTGCCAGCTCTGGACGCTCGGGGTGCCGGTGCCCTACCCGGTGCAGGTCGACGGCACCGAGATCCTGATGGAGTTCATCGGCACCGGCCGGGTGGCCGCTCCCCGGCTGGCCCAGGTCAGGGCTGGTCGGGCGGAGCTGGCCGACTTGTTCGCCCAGATTGCCGACGCCATGCGGGCGCTGGCCGCCAACGGCCAGGCGCACGGTGACCTGTCGGCCTACAACCTGCTGGTCGATAACGGCCGGGTGGTGTTGATCGACCTGCCGCAGGTGGTCGACGTGGTGTCCAACCCCAACGGGATGCAGTACCTGCAGCGGGACTGCCGCAACGTCTGCACCTGGTTCACCTCGCACGGCTACAGCTGTGACCCCGAAGAGATGTTCGGGGAGCTGGTGGGGCTGGCCTTCGCCCAATTCTGACCTCGTAGCGGGGCGCCGGTGGCGGCCGGCGGCGGCCAGACGGCCTGACCCGCACGCAGCCGAAACCGCCTTCACCGGCATCCGTAGGATTCAAGGGTGACCGACACCGTGCCGCCACCCGCCGGGGAGCAGACCCAGCAGACCCAGCAGACCCAGCCGTCCGGCGGCGCCGAGCTGCCGAGCCAGTACCTTCCGGCCTCGGTGGAGGCTCCGCTCTACGAGCACTGGGTGCGGCGCGGCTACTTCACCGCCGACGCTGGGTCGGACAAGCCGCCGTTCACCATCGTCATTCCGCCGCCCAACGTCACCGGCAGCCTGCATATCGGGCATGCCTTCGAGCACACCCTGATTGACGTCCTCACCCGCCGCGCCCGGATGCAGGGCTTCGAGACGCTCTGGTTGCCGGGCATGGACCACGCCAGCATCGCGGTGCACGCGCTGGTCGAGCGGGCCCTGGCCGAGGAGGGCACCAACCGCAAAGAGCTGGGCCGCGACGCCTTCATCGACCGGGTCTGGAGCTGGAAGGAGCAGCACGGCGGCGCCATCCTGGCCCAGATGCGCCGGCTCGGCGAGAGCGTTGACTGGTCTCGCGAGCGGTTCACCATGGACGAGGGCCTGTGCCGGGCCGTCCAGACCATGTTCAAGCGGCTCTTTGACGACGGCCTGATCTATCGCGCCGAACGGCTGGTGAACTGGTCGCCGGTGCTCGGCTCGGTGCTGTCGGACGCCGAGGTGGATCACCGCGAGGTCCAGGGCGAGCTGGTGTCGATGACCTACGGCTCACTCGACGGCTCCGGCCCCTCGATCGTGGTGGCGACCACCCGGGTCGAGACCATGCTGGGCGACACCGCGGTGGCCGTGCACCCGGCCGACGAGCGCTACCGGCAGCTGATCGGCGCCCTGGTCGAGCTGCCGCTGACCGGCCGGATGATCCCGATCATCGCCGACGAGCACGTCGACCCCGAGTTCGGCAGCGGGGCGGTGAAGGTGACCCCGGCGCACGACCCGAACGACTTCGAGATCGGCCGGCGGCACGGGCTGGCGATGATCTCGATCCTGGACGAGCAGGGCCGGATCGAGGCCACCGGCACCGAGTTCGACGGCATGGACCGCTTCACCGCGCGGGTCGCGGTGCGCGAGCGGCTGCGCGAGCAGGGCCGGATCGTCGCCGAGCGCCGGCCCTACCTGCACTCGGTGGGTCACTCCGAGCGTTCGGGCGAGCCGATCGAGCCGCGGCTGTCGCTGCAGTGGTTCGTGAAGGTGGAGCCACTTGCCAAGGCCGCCGGGGACGCGGTGCGCGACGGCCGGGTCCGGATCAGCCCACCTGAGATGGCCGCCCGCTACTTCGGCTGGACCGACAACCTGCATGACTGGTGCATCAGCCGGCAGCTGTGGTGGGGGCACCGGATCCCGGTCTGGTACGGCCCTGACGGTGAGGTGCGCTGTCTCGGCCCGGACGAGCGACCGCCGACCGGCCCGGGCTGGCGGCAGGATCCCGACGTCCTGGACACCTGGTTCTCCTCCGGCCTGTGGCCGTTCTCGACCCTGGGCTGGCCCGAGCACACCGCCGACCTGGCCAAGTTCTATCCGACCTCGGTGCTGGTCACCGGCTACGACATCCTGTTCTTCTGGGTGGTCCGGATGATGATGTTCGGCCTGTACGCGATGGACGGGCCGGACGTCGAGGCCAGCGAGGCGGTGCCGTTCAAAACCATCATGTTGCACGGCATGGTCCGCGACCAGTTCGGCAAGAAGATGTCCAAGTCCAAAGGCAATTCGGTCGACCCGCTGGCCTGGATGGACGCCTACGGCACCGACGCGCTCCGGTTCACCTTCGCCTGGGGCGCCAATCCAGGGGCCGACGTCCCGGTGTCGGAGGACAACATCGCCGGCGCCCGCAACTTCTGCAACAAGCTGTGGAACGCCACCCGCTTCGCGCTGCTCAACGGCGCCACCACCGAGGGCGAGCTGCCGCGGCGCCTCAGCGGCCCCGACGCCTGGATCATCTCCCGGTTGAACCGGGTGATCGCCGAGGTGGATGCCTACTACGCCGACTACGAGTTCGCCAAGGTCGCCGACCTGCTCTACCACTTCGCCTGGGACGAGGTGTGTGACTGGTACCTGGAACTGGCCAAGGTGTCACTGGCCGACGAGGCCGCGGCCGCGGTGACCCGGCGGGTGCTCGGCGAGGTGCTCGACGGCCTGCTGCGGTTGCTGCACCCGCTGACGCCCTTCGTCACCGAGGCGCTGTGGACGGCGCTGACCGGCGGCGAGTCGGTCGTGATCGCCGACTGGCCGCGGTTCCAGGAGTCCCGGCTGGATAAGGCCGCCGAGGACGACCTCGGGCAGCTGCAGACCAAGGTGGTGCAGATCCGGCAGTTCCTGGGCGCGCAGGGCGTCAAGCCCGCGCAGCGCGTTCCAGCCCGGTTCGCCGGGCTCGGCGGGTACGAGCCGCAGATCCGCAAACTGCTGCGGCTGGCCGAGCCCGCCGACGACTTCACCCCGACCGCGACGCTGGAGCTCGCCGCCGGCGCCACGGTGGAGCTGGACCTGTCCACCGCGGTGGACGTCGCGGCCGAACGGGCCAGGTTGAGCCGGGACCGGGCGGTGGCCGGCAAGGAGCTGGAGCAGACCGGCAAGAAACTGGCCAACGACGCCTTCCTGGCCAACGCCAAACCCGAGGTGGTGGAATCGATCCGGGCTCGCAACGCCGCCGCGGTGGCCGATCTGGCGCGCATCGACGAGGCCCTGACCCGGCTGCCGCGGTCATGACCGCGGCCGACCGGAGCGGCAAACAGCTCGACCGGCAACGGCTGGCCGACGTCGAGGCCCGGCTGCTGGCCCGCTGGGGCGAGTCCAAGATCGGGCCCTCCCGGCACCGGATCGACCGGTTGATGGACGTCCTGGGCCAGCCCCAGCGCAGCTACCGCGCGATCCACCTGACCGGGACGAACGGCAAGACCTCGACGGCCCGAATGGTCGATGAGCTCCTGCGCGGCTTCGGACTGCGCACCGGCCGCTACACCAGCCCGCACCTGTCCCGGGTGACCGAGCGGATCGTGCTCGACGGCGAGCCGGTGGCCGACGGCTTGTTCGCCGACGCCTACACCGAGATCGAGCCGTACCTGGAGATGGTGGACGACGCCTCGGACATCAAGATGACCTTCTTCGAGGCGCTCACCGGCCTGGCGCTGGCCATCTTCGCCGACGCCCCGGTCGATGTCGCGGTGGTCGAGGTGGGGCTGGGCGGCGCGTGGGACGCCACCAACGTGCTGGACGCCGGGGTCGCGGTCATCACCCCGGTCGCGCTGGACCACACCGAGCTGCTGGGCGAGACGGTGGCCGAGATCGCGGCCGAGAAGGCCGGCATCATCACGGCCGGCGCCTCGGCGATCCTGGCCGCCCAGCCCGTCGAGGCGGCCGCCGAGCTGATCCGCCGGGCCACCGAGGTCGGCGCCGCGGTGGCCCGCGAGGGGCTGGAGTTCGGGGTGATAGAGCGCCGGCTGGCCGTCGGTGGCCAGGTGCTGCGGATCCAGGGCCTGGGCGGTGTCTATGACGAGGTCTTCCTGCCACTGCACGGCGGTTACCAGGCCCAGAACGCCGCCTGCGCGCTTGCCGCGGTAGAGGCCTTCTTCGGCGTGGGCGCGAACTCCGGGCCGCTCGACGCCGACATCGTGCGCGCCGCCTTCGCGGCGGTCCGCTCGCCGGGACGGCTGGAGGCGCTGCGCTCGGCGCCCACCGTCCTGGTCGACGCCAGCCACAATCCGGCCGGGATGCGGGCCACTGTCGAGGCGCTGGTCGAGAGCTTCGACTTTCGGCAGCTGATCGGGGTGGTGGCGATGCTGGAGGGCAAGGACGTCCGCAGCGCGCTGGAGATCCTGGAGCCGGTGCTGGACGAGGTGGTGATCGCCCAGAACTCCTCGAGCCGGGCGGTGCCCGCCGACGCGCTGGCAGCCGTCGCGGTCGAGATTTTCGGCCCCGACCGGGTTACCGTCGAACCGCGCATGGACGATGCGATCGAGACCGCGGTGCGGTTGGCCGAGGACAATGCTGACGGAGTGCTGGCGGGAGCGGGGGTACTGGTGACTGGTTCGGTGGTGACCGCGGGGGAGGCCCGCATGTTGCTCGGCGAGGTGCGAGGATGAGCCGGCCCGAGGGCCCGACCGCCGACCGGCGCGACGACCCGACCGCCGACCGGCGCGACGAGGCTGGTTCGACCCAGCCCGTGGACCTGACGAAGCCGCAGCCGCCGACAATGACGGCCGAGGAACGCGAAGCCCAGCGGTTGCACCGGGCCAACCGGGCCACCCGTGGCGGGCTGGCCGCGCTGCTGTGCCTGGAGGCGTTCTGGGTGCTGCTGGTGCCGCGCGGCATCGCCAACACCCCGGAGGGGGTGTCGACCACCAAGACGCTGCTGCTGGTGGGCCTGGCCGCGGTGCTGGTCGGCTGCGCGATCATGCTCACCCGGCCGTGGGGAATCGCGTTCGGCTCGATCCTGCAGGTCGTGCTGGCCGGCACCATCCTGCTCGTCCCGGCGCTGGCCGTGGTGGTGGTGATCTTCCTGCTGCTGTGGCTGTACCTGTTGCGCACCAGGCGGATCTGGCTGGGCACGCCAAAGGGCTGGCGGATGCTGATCACCTGAGTCCGAACGTCACCTGAGTCCGAACGGCGCTGCCGGAGCGGGATAGGGTGGCGCGGTGACTGACGCAGCCGTGGAACGCACCCTGATCCTGGTCAAGCCGGACGGGGTGGCCCGCAACCTGACCGGGGTGATCCTGGCCCGGGTCGAGGCCAAGGGCTACCGCATCGTGGCGTTGCAGCAGCGCTCGGCCGATGAGGCGTTGCTGGCCCAGCACTACGCCGAGCACGTCGGCAAGCCGTTCTACCAGCCGCTGGTCGAGTTCATGTCCTCCGGCCCGGTGGTGGCCGTGGTGGCCGAGGGCCAACGGGTCATCGAGGGCTTTCGGGCGCTGGCCGGCGCCACCGATCCGAGCGTGGCGCTGCCGGGCACCATTCGCGGTGACCTTGGCCGCGACTGGGGCCTGAAGGTCCAGCAGAATCTCGTGCACGGCTCGGACTCACCCGATTCGGCCACGCGTGAGATCGCGCTCTGGTTCGGCGAGCACGTCGGCTGAGGAAACCGCTTAGTTTCTCGGCCTGTTCCTCGCCTTCGCCCGCCACGGCCCGGGTCGCGGGGCGCGATCAGCTGTGCCGGCCGGGGTGTCAGCCGCGCGATCGGCGACGCCAGGCGCTTTCCGATGTCTGCACGGGCGAGTCGCAACGGCCAATAGGCCGGCCCCGCCCCTACGATCGGGACGTTCATTCACATCAGTAACACCGGTTTCATCCGGCGGCGCACCGCGAACGAAGGTTCCCATGGCATTCACCCCGATGTCGCTGCTGGGCGGCGACCTGCTCGGCGGTGATCTGGCGGTCGACCTCGGAACGGCGAATACCCTTGTCTACGCACGGGGTCGCGGCATCATGCTCAACGAGCCGTCGGTGGTGGCGATCGACACCACCACCAAGGCGGTGGTCGCCGTCGGAGCCGAGGCCAAGCGGATGATCGGCCGGACGCCGGGCCACATCCGGGCAGTGCGGCCGTTGCAGGACGGCGTGATCGCCGACTACGACATCACCGCCGAGATGCTGCGCTACTTCGTCCGCAAGGTGATCGGCCGGCGGGCCTTCGCCGGCCCCCGGGTGGTGATCTGCGTGCCGAGCGGGATCACCTCGGTGGAGCAACGGGCGGTCAGCGAGTCCGCCTACGCGGCCGGCGCCCGGCGGGTGCACATCATCTCCGAGCCGATGGCCGCCGCGATCGGCGCCGGCCTGCCGGTCAGCCAGGCCTCCGGCTCGATGGTGATCGACATCGGCGGCGGCACCACCGAGGTCGCCATCATCGCCCTCGCCGGGATCGTGTCCAGCACCAGCCTGCGGGTCGCCGGTGACGCCCTGGACCGGGCGATCGTCGATCACATCCGCTCGGAGTTCTCGATGCTGATCGGCGAGCGCACCGCCGAGGAGCTCAAGATCTCGATCGGCTCGGCCTTTCCGATAGCCGGTCCGGTGCGGGCCGAGATCCGGGGCCGGGACGTGGCGACCGGCCTGCCCCGCAACGTCGCGGTCTCGGCCGAGGAGTTGCGCCACGCCATGAGCGCGCCGATCAACCGGATCGTGGCGGCGGTCCGCTCGACCCTGGACCGCTGCCCGCCGGAACTTGCCGGTGACCTGGTGACCCGGGGCATTGTGCTGACCGGCGGCGGCGCGCTGCTGCGCGGCCTGGACGCCCGGCTGCAGCACGAGATCGGCATTCCGGTGCTGGTCGCGGACCGGCCGCTGGACTCGGTGGTGCTGGGCACCGCCACCGTCGTCGAGCAGTTCGAGTCCCTGCACAAGGTCGTCGTCGACGGACACCGCCGTTGAGGCGACGCGGCTGTCGATGCACCGGGTATTCATGAGCACCGCCGTAACGATGAGCACCGCCGTCGACATGAGCATCGCCGATGAGATGAGCACCGCCGTCACGCGGCTGCGCCGGCAGGGATAGGGCGACAGGACATGCGCAGGCTCACCCGACGCCAGCAACTGTCAGCCGTGGTGCTCGCGGTGATCGCCCTGCTCTTCATCAGCTTCGACTTCGCCGGCGGCTCGTTGAGCAACGCCCGGGGCGGCGCCACCGGCGCGCTGGGCTCGCTCTACCGGGGCACCGACACGGTGCTGGGCCCGGTCCGGCGCTTCGTCCAGGGCGTGCCCAACGTCGGCGGCAACCGGCGCGAGATAGCGCAGCTCAAGCAGCGCAACGCCGAACTGCGCCGCCAGCTGGCGGCCTCGGCGGCCGACGCGGCCACCGCCAGGCAGCTACGGGCCCTGCAACTGCAGGCCGACACCGCCGACTGGCGGCTGATGCCGGCCCGGGTGATCGCCACCGGGCCCGGCGCCGGCTTCCAGTGGAGCGTCACGGTGGACGTGGGCAGCCGCGAGCACGTGCTGGCCGGCCAGACGGTGACCGACGGCCAGGGCCTGGTCGGCCGGGTGGTGTCGGTGCACAGCACCACCTCGGTGGTGCTGCTGGCGGCCGACCCGACGTCGGCGGTCGGCGTGCGCGACGTCCGCTCCGGCGCGCTGCTGCTGGCCACCGGAACCGGCAGCGGCCCGCTGAGCGCTCGCGCGCTGGCCGACCGGGCCGACATCCGGGTCGGGGACCGGCTGGTCACCGGGCCGGCCGGCAAGACCACCTTCGCCGCCGGGGTCGAGGTGGGCGTGGTGACCTCGGTGACCACCGGCGCCGACGGCGCGGTGTCGGCACGGGTGCGCCCGGCGGCCAGCCAGGCAGGCCTGGACCTGGTCGGCATCATCCTGCAGGCGCCTCGGGGCCTCGCGCGCCAGGCGCTGGAACCGGGCAGCGACCGGTGACCGGCTCGCGGATCGCCTCGGCGGTCGCCGGAGTGATCACCGCGCTGCTGCTGCAGGCCAGCCTGCTCGGCCCGCTCACCTTTCCGGTGCCGGTGTCGCTGCCGGCGCTGCTGGTGATCGTGGTCGGCATCTACGCCGGCCCTGGCATCGGCATGGCGCTCGGCTTCGCCACCGGCCTGCTGGCCGACCTGGGCTCGGACCACCCGGCCGGCGTCCAGGCGCTGTGCTGGCTGGCGGCCGGGTTGGCGGCCGGGATGCTGGGCGGCCTGGCCACCCAGCGGGGCTATGGCACCCGAGGGGTGGCCGCGCTGGCGGCCCTGCTGGGCGCTGCCACCTCCGGCGTGTTGGGGCTGGTGCTGGCCATCCTCGGCTCGCACGCGGCCACCGCGGTGCTGGCGCTGACCTACCTGATCCCGGTCGGCCTGACCGATGCGCTGCTGGGCCTGCTGGTGGTGCCGCTGGTGCGAAACCTGCTGCGGGCCCAGGGGATCCGCTCACCCCGCCCGACGGCCCGGTTGATCGGCAACGCCGATGCGCTCGGCTGACCCGCGGCTGGGCTCGCACCGCACCCGGTTGTCGGTGCTGCGGCTGCTGATCGCCTCGCTGCTGCTGACCCTGCTGGCCCGGCTGTCCTTCGTCCAGCTGCTGGACCAGGACAAGCCCCTGCAGTCGGCCGCGCTGACCCATCTCGGCTCGATCGTGGTGCCGGCGCCGCGCGGTGAGATCCTCGATTCCCGGGGCCGGGTGCTGGTCGGCAACCAGAACACCCAGGTGCTGACGGTGGATCGCTCGGCACTGGAGCAGCAGGACGACAACGGCGCGGCGGTGCTGGCCCGGCTGGCCCCGGTGCTCTCGACCACGGCCGCCAACCTGCGCCGGGCGATCACCCCGTGCGGGGTGCGGGTTCCGGCGCCGTGCTGGACCGGCCAGCCGTACCAGCCGGTGCCGGTGGCGACCGGGATGGATCCCTCGGTGCTGCTGGCGGTCACCGAGCACGCGGAGCTGTTCCCCGGGGTCAAGGTCAGCAGCCAGAGCGTGCTGCACTATCCCGGCGGCAGCCTGGCCGCGCACCTGCTCGGCTACACCGGCGCGGTCGGGCCGGCGGACCAGAAAGCCAACAAGGCGCTGGTCGATGCCGACACGATCGGGCGCAGCGGGCTGGAGGAGTCCTATGACTCCGTGCTGCGCGGCGTCAACGGCGAGCAGCGGGTGCAGCTCGACCCGCGCGGCGAGGCGGTCGGCCAGGACGCCACGATCCCGGCCCGGCCCGGCAACACCCTGGTGACCAGCCTGGACGCCGACGTGCAGGCGCTGGCCGAGCGGTCACTGGCCGCCCAGATCGCGGCTTCGCGCGCCAAGGGCAAGCCGGCCCCCTCGGGGGCGCTGGTGGTGATGGATCCGCACACCGGCCGGGTGATCGCCGCCGCCAGCTACCCGACCTATGACCCCGCCGCGTTCGTCGGCGGGATCTCGGTCACCGACTACGCCAAGCTGACCGCCCCGACGGCCGGTGACCCGCTGGTCGGCCGGGCCATCGCCGGGGCCTACGCGCCCGGCTCGACGTTCAAGCTGATCAGCGCCGCCGACAACGTCAGCACCGGCGCGACCACCCTGGACGGCGCCTACCCGTGTCCGGGCTCGATGGAGGTCGACGGGCGCACCAAGACCAACTTCGAGTCCCGCGTCTACGGCACGATCAACCTCAAGTACGCGCTGCAGGTCTCCTGCGACACCTTCTTCTACGCCCCGGCGGTCGCCGAGTGGCAGGCCGACCAGGCCCGGGTCGAACGGGGCGAGAAGCCGCTGGAGCAGCTGCAGGCGATGGCCCGGGCGTTCGGGGTGGCGCACTCACCAGGCATCGACCTGCCCGCCGACGAGCAGGCCAGCGGCTCGCTCGGCAGCCGGGCCAGCCGGATGGCCAGCTGGAAGGCCAACAAGGCCGACTACTGCGCCGCCGCCGAGAAGGGTTATCCGGACGTGGCAAACCCCACTGACCGGGCCTACCTCACCCAGCTCGCCTCGGAGAACTGCACCGACGGCTGGCGGTTCTTCGCCGGCAACAACGCCGACACCTCGATCGGCCAGGGCGACACCACCATGTCACCGCTGCAGCTGGCGGCCGCGTACTCGGCAATGCTCAACGGCGGCAAGCTGTTCGCCCCGACGCTGGGCTGGGGCGTCGTCGACGCCGCCGGCCGGACCGTCCGCACGATCACCCCCAAGGTGATCCGCAAGGTGCCGGTCGACAAGCAGGTGCTGGGCTTCATCGCCGACTCGCTGCACTTCGAGGACAGCCACTCGGTCTCCGGCGCGATCGCCTTCGACGGCTCCCCGATCAAGACCCTGATCGGGGCCAAGACCGGCACCGCCGAGGTGTACGGCAAGCAGGACACCTCGTGGATGGCGTCCTGGGGCCCGATGCAGCCCGGCGCCCCGTCCAGTGACGCCAGGTTCGTGGTGGTCGGCATGGTCGAGCAGTCCGGCACCGGCTCCTCGGCGGCAGGGCCGATGGTCCGCCAGGTCTATGAGGGACTGCTCGGCGCGTACGCCCCGCCGGTGCTGCCCGGTGGGGCGCCGGCCGGCAAGCTGCCGAAGGTGACCGTCCGGACGCCGGTGGCACGCTCGGTGCCGGGCCTGCCGGTGGTCACCAGCAGCGCCCCGGCCAGCAGCGCCCCGGCCAGCGGCTCGCCGGCTAGCAGCGCCCCGGCTAGCAGCGCCCCGGCCAGCAGCTCGCCGGCCCGGCCGACGGGCACGCCGAGCAGCTCGGCGGTGCCCCGGGTGCTGCCCACGCCGAGCAGCTCGACCACCGCTTCGGCCCGCCGGACGGACGGCCGATGACCGGGCTGACGGTGCCGGCCAGGTGGCCGCTTCGGGCGATGGCCGACTCGCGCCGGCTGCGTTCCTATGACTTCGTGCTGCTGGCCGCCGCCCTGCTGCTGTGCCTGATCGGGGCGTTGCTGGTCTGGTCGGCCACCCGCACCCGGTTGCAGCAGGCTGGCGCCAATCCGCAGACCTACCTGGCCAAGCACCTGCTCAACACCGCCCTGGCCACGGTGCTGCTGGTCTGCGCGGCGCGGGTGGACTCCCGGGTGCTGCGGTTGATCGGCCCGCTGCTCTACCTGGCCAGCATCCTCGGCTTGCTCGCGGTGTTCGTGATCGGCTCGACCATCAACGGCGCCCATGCCTGGATCGTGCTGGGTGGCGGCTTCGAGGTGCAGCCGGCCGAGTTCGCCAAGCTGGGCGTGATCGCGGCGCTGGCCGTGCTGTTCGGCCAGCATGGCGCCCGGCGGCCGCCCGGCACCCCGCCCGGCGTCCGCGAGCTGGTGCTGGGACTGGCACTGCTGGCCCTGCCACTGGGCCTGATCATGCTGCAGCCGGACCTCGGCTCGGCCCTGGTGCTGGTGGCGGCCGGCTTCGGGGTGCTGGTGGCGGCCGGTGTCCGGCTCCGCTGGCTGGGTGGGCTGCTGGCCGTCGGAGTGCTGGCGGCGGTGCTGGCCCTGCGGACCGGCATGCTCGATGACTACCAGCTGGACAGGTTCGCCGCCTTCACCAACCCCAGCCGGGACCCCCAGGGGGTGGCCTACAACATCAACCAGGCCGACATCGCGATCGCGCACGGCGGCCTGTTCGGCCAGGGGTTGTTCCACGGCGCGCAGACCCGCGGCGCCTTCGTGCCCGAGCAGCACACCGACTTCATCTACTCGGTGGCCGGCGAGGAGCTGGGCTTCGCCGGCTCGGCGCTGATCATCGGGCTGTTCGCCGTGCTGCTCTGGCGCGGAATGCGGATCGCGTTCGCCTCGGTCGGCAGCTCGCGGCTGGTGGCCGTGGGAATCGTCTGCTGGCTGGGCTTCCAGGCGTTTCAGAACATCGGGATGAACCTTCGGCTCACCCCGGTGACCGGGCTGCCGCTGCCGTTCGTCTCCTACGGGGGATCGTCGATGTTCGCCCAGGCCCTGGCCCTGGGACTGCTGCAGGCAATCCACCGCAGAACGGCGTCCTGACGTCTTTTCGTATTTAACCATCTCACCCGGGCTTCACATGATTCACTCTCTGTAAGATTGCTGTTACGGAGAGTGAGACGACCCGGTGGCTACCACCTTCTGGCCGAGCATCGCGGCCGCGCTGCGGAACACCCCCCGCACCAGCCGTGCGCCGATGGTGTGGGATCCGGCGTCCCTGCTGATGTCGCGCTTCGGTTTCGGCATCGAGAGCAAGACCCGGGCGGACCTGGTCCGCTACGGCCTGGACGGCTGGTGGCAGAACCAGGTGGCCTTCAGCCGGGGTCCCGGGGCCGGCTATGCCGGGCATGCCGGCGTCGCCGCCCAGGGCCCGCTGCTGTCCAAGAGCCCCGCCGAGGTGCGGGCCTGGCTCAAGGCCAACGGCAACGAGTACGGCTGGGAGGCGATGGACCAGCTGACCCGGGTGACCCTCGGCCTGCAGGCGTGGAGCCGGGGCCAGGTGTATGAGACCTCTGTCGACTTCTTCGCCAACCACCTCAACGTCGCCAACCACAGTGACGGCGTCTGGAGCAGCCGGCAGACCATGGACCGCGACGTGATCCGCAGGCATGCCCTGGGCAGCTACGCCAGCATGCTGCTGGCCTCGGCGCGCAACCCGGCGATGCTGAAGTACCTCAGCCTGGCCTCCTCCACCAAGAACGCGGTCAACGAGAACTACGGCCGCGAGCTGCTGGAGCTGCACACCGTGGGCATCGGCGCCGGTTACACCGAGGAGGATGTGAAGAACTCGGCCCGGATCCTGACCGGCCGGTCGGTGGACTCCGACTACAACTACCTCTACAAGCCCGAGCGGCACTGGGTCGGCCCGATCAAGGTGATGGGATTCAGCCATCCCAACGACTCGGCGGCCGGCGGCGAGGCGGCCGGCGAGGCGTTCCTGCGCTACCTGGCCTACCACCCGGCGACCGCCCAGCGGCTGGCCCACAAGATGTGCGTCCACTACGTCTCGGACAACCCGTCGCCTACCCTGGTCGCCGAGCTGGCCCGGATCTACCTGCGGACCGGCACCCAGATCGCGCCGATGCTGGCCGCCATCCTGCGCTCGACCGAGTTCTGGGGCAGCCGCGGCGCGAAGGTGCGCCGGCCGGCCGAGAACCTGATCGCCACCGTCCGCGCCCTCGGCGTCGGCCCCGGCGACCTGAGCAAGTCGCTGCCCAGCCTGCACTGGATGAGCTCCTCGGTCGGCCAGGTGCCGCTGGACTGGGCGGCGCCCAACGGCTACCCGGACGTGGCCAGCGCCTGGCGCTCGTCCGGATCGCTGCTGAACCTGTGGTCCTATCACCGCGGCCTGGCCCAGAACTGGTACGACGGGTTCGCCGACCTGGACCCGGCCTCGCTGTACGGCTCGGTCAAGCCCCGGACCAGCGGCGAGGCGATCACCCAGCTCTGCGGGCGGCTCACCGGCAGCCGGTTCCCGGCCGCCCACGTGCAGGCGCTGCAGACCTTTCTGGACGAGCCGGCCAGCACCCCGATCGCGGACTCCCGGTTGCGCTGGCACCTGACGCACCTGATCCCGCTGATCCTCGACGCGCCGCAGCACGCACTGCGATGAGCGCGAGCGCCGCCCGACCCGACAGCAGTTCCGATGCCAGACCTTCCACCCCCGAGAGGGACGTCATGACCGAGGCCACGCCACCCGGCGCCCAGCAAGCCACGCCACCCGGCGTCCAGCAAGCCGGCGCGCAGCAAGCCGACGCCCAGCAGCTGCTGGTGCGCAAGGCCGAGCAGGTCAGCGCCGACCTGGCCGCCCAGGACGCCGGCTGGCAACGCGGCTTCACCCGGCGCACCTTCCTGGCCGGCGCCGGCATGGTCGGGGTCGCCGCCCTGGGCAGCCAGCTGGTGACCACCAAGGCCGCCTACGCCGCGTCCGGGCTCAGCAACGGAAACACCCTGGTGACGATCTTCCTGCGCGGCGCCGCCGACGGCCTGCGAATCCTGGTCCCGGCCTCGTCCGAACTCGGGGTGGACTACCTGCGCACGGTGCGCGGCAACCTGGTGCCGGCCGCGGCGAGCATGTCCCCGCTGGCGGGCACCCCCGGCTGGGCGCTGAACGCGGCCCTCAACCCGCTGCTGCCGTTCTGGAACTCCGGCGAGCTGGCCTTCGTGCCGGCCGTGTCGACCACCGGCATCACCCGCAGCCACTTCCAGGCCCAGCAGTGCCTGGAGCGGGGCTCGGACACCGCGACCACCGGCTGGCTGGACCGGGCGTTGCAGCAACTGGGCCCCGGCACCACCTTCCGAGCGGTCACCCAGGGCTCGGCACTGCCGTCCGCGCTGACCGGCAACCAGCGCAAGCTGGTGATGAGCTCGCTGAAGAACTTCAGCTTCCCGGGCTGGAGCGGCGTCGCGCCGCAGAGCGAGGCGGCCATCCGGACCTTGTACCGGGGCCTGCCCGGCCCGCTGGGCGAGGACGTCCCCACCACCCTGGCGGCGCTGGGAACCGCCGCCACCGCGCGTGCCAAGGCCGGCGCGCAGAACGGGGCGGTCTATCCCAGCGGAAACTTCTCCAAGGCCCTGGCCGACCTGGCCACCCTGCTGCGCGCCGAAGTGGGCATGCAGGTCGCCACGGTCGACGTCGGCGGCTGGGACACCCACACCGACGAGGTCAACCAGCTCGACCGCCATCTCACCTCGGCGGCCAACTCGCTGGCGGCCTTTCTCACCGACCTCGGTCCTGCCCGCCGCAGCCGGGTGACGGTGGTGGTGATGACCGAGTTCGGTCGGCGGGTGCAGATGAACGCCAACGGCGGCACCGACCACGGCCACGGCAGCGTGATGTGGCTGCTCGGCGGCGGCCTGACCGGCGCCGCGGTGCACGGCAAGTGGACGCCGTTGACCGCCGCGGCCCTGGACTCCGGTGACGTCCCGGCTCTCAACGACGCCTTCGACGTGCTCGGTGAGGTGGCTCAGAAGCGGCTCGGCGTCGGGTCGGTGACCGGGCTGTTCCCCGGCCACCAGTTCGCGCCGCTGAACCTGGCCAAGACCGGCTGAAGCAGCCCCGCTAGCCGCGATCCGGCTCGGCGGCGACCAGCGGTCGGCTCAGACCGGCCTCCGACCCGGCGGTGGCGCTCGAGCCGGCGGTCGCGCTCGAGCCGGCGGTCGCGCTCGATTCGGTCGCGCTCGATTCGGCTGCGTGCAAGTCGGTGGGACGCGACCCGGTTGGGCGCAACTCGTCCCACTGCACCAGGGCGACCCCGCCGACGATGAACGCGCCGCCGACGATTTGCCACGGGCCGGGCAACTGGCCGAGCAGCAGCCAGGCGAACAACACCGCGAACAGCACCTCACTCAAGCCGAGGAAGGAGGCGAGCTTCGCGCCGAGCGCGCGAGCGGCGGTGATGCCGGCGGCGTAGGCGAAGACCGCCGCCACCAGGGAGATCCCGAGGACGGGCACCAGCCAGCTCGTCCGGTGATGCAGGAACTGCACGTCCCGGGTGTTGGCGTGGATCGGCAACACGCCGAGGACTCCGACAGCCAGCAGGCAGAGGCTGCCGACCGCCATGCCGGCCCAGGCCATCACGATCGGCCGCAACTCGGTGTCGGCCTGCGAGGACACCACGAAGTAGACCGCCAGCCCGACCGCCGCGCCGAGCCCCCACAGCACCCCGATCGGGTCGAGGCGATGGTTGCCGGTCACGTCCAGCACCAGTGCCAGCCCGAGGATCGCGGCGATGCCGCCGGCTACCGTCAGCCGCCGCGGGCGGCGCCCGTGCCGCAGCCAGAGCCAGCCGACGACCAGCAGGATGCCGAGGTACTCCAGCAGCAGGGCAACCCCCACCGACAGCCGCGCGACGGCGTTGAAGTAGCACAGCTGGGCGCCCGCGATGGCCATCACGCCGTAACCGACGATGCTGCGCCCCTCCCGTGCGAGCACGCCGAACTGGCCGCGGAGCATGACCAGGGCAGGAATGGTGAGCACGGCCGCGGCGACCAGCAGGCGCGCGGTCACCGCCGCCGCGGGCGACCAGCCGGAGCCGATCAGCGCGGTCGCGAAGGCGCCGGAGGTGCCGAAGGCGGCGGCTGACAGCAGCGCGAGGCCGAGGCCGGCGCGTTGCTGGGTTGCGGTGTGCATGAAAGCGGTCCGTTCGTTGTCGACCGGGTCGCCGACGGTGCGCCGAACGCACGCCGACCTTCCGGTAGGGCTGGTCTGTAATGAGCAATCTGGGCTATGCTCATTACCTCCCTGAACGCTAGCCGAGGAACCGTAAGGAGTCAACATGCTTTTAGCTCATGACACCGAGCGCGCGCTGGCGGCTGCGGCGGGATTGGTGAACACCTGCCGGGATGGCGAGGACCAGCTCACCACCATCGATGAGCTGGAGGAGTTGGTCCGCACCCACCAGTGGTCGGGACCACGCACCGGTGACCCCGCGGAGCTCGTCGCGGTGCGGGAGCTGCGACCGACCCTGGCCCGGTTCTGGTCAGCCGACAAGGACACCGTGGTCGAGATCGTCAACCAGGTGTTGCGGGACCGCCATGCGCTGCCGCAACTGGTCAAGCACGACGAGTGGGACTACCACGTGCATGCCACCGCTCCAGATGCGCCGCTGGCAGACCGGATGGCCGTCGAGGCCGCCATGGCGATGGCCGACGTGATCCGGATCGACGAGCTCGGCCGGCTGCGGGTATGCGGTGGCGATGACTGCGAGGACGTCTACGTCGACCTGTCGAAGAACCGTTCCCGTCGGTTCTGTGGCGCGGCCTGCGGCAATCGCGCCAACGTGGCCGCCTACCGGGCCCGCCGCGCCGAACCGGCCACTGGCTAGGTCAGGAACGCACCGGGTCAGGAACGCACGGGGTCAGGAACGCTAGGTCAGGAACGCACCGGGTCAGGAACGCACGGGGTCAGGAACGCACCGGGCCGGTGTCGACCGCTTCGAAGGCCGAACCCGGCACCTGCTTGAGCTGCCGGAGATCCAGGTCGTCCCAGCCGCTGTCGGTGGCGCCGGAGATGAACCAGTTCGAGCCGTTGTCGGCCACGAACATGCCGTAGGTCTTGAGGCATTGCAGGATGACCCGGGCCGCGCCGGAGTAGCGGCTGATGTCGAAGGAGGCCTTCAAGCGGAACCGGGCGCCCATCGGGGCGAAGTTCGGATCGCTGGTCGAGCCGGCCTGGTGGGTGGCCGGGCTGATGTAGCCCCGCTGGGTCGTGGAGATGGTGAAACGCAGGGCGTGATCGATGCGCCCGGCCAGCACCTCGTCCCGCCGGACCAGGCCCGGCAGGATCGGCAGGCCGGCCGCGTCGGCCGAGGTCCAGCCGGCCGGCCGCAGGGCGTTGGACCGCAGGTCGAAGACCGCGCCGGACTGGGCGGTCCAGCCGCTGCCGCTGCGGGCCGCCCCGTAGAGCTCGTAGAGATGGCAGTCGGCGGAGGCGACCAGCACGTGCGCGTCCCCGCCCGCTTCGATCCGGGCGCCGGGCGGGATCGGGTACGGCCCCGGATCGCTCTCGTCGCCGTAGGCCGTGAAGCTGATGGGCACCTTCGGCTGGCTGGCCGGCACCACGCTGTACGGAATGCCGTAGGACGGGTCCGAGCCGAAATCCGGGTGCAGGAACCGGCTGCTGCCGATATTGGCGACCCAGGCCGCCGAGCGCGGGTGCAGCGGAGCGCTGGAGATGACGCGCCGCCACGGGTTGTCCGGCGGGAACAGCGGGCAGCCGGCGATGCTGGCCGAGCCGGTCGGACGCGGGCGCGTCAACGGCAACCGGCCGGGCCGGACCAGCACCGGCCGGTCCACCGGGTACTGCGTGCGAACTCCCGCCAGCCGGACACCGCTGCCGCCGGTCACCGTCTCGGCGCTGCCGGATGCCGCGAAGCCGGCCATGACAGCCAGCGCGAGGACGCAGACCGTCACCCGCGATCGTGGTCGCACAGCGGCGGCTGGTCGCATGTCCGCCAGTATGTCGGGTTCGAGCAGGCCGGCCGGCCCGTATCATGAAAATTCGTGAGTAACAGTCCCGAGAACCTCTTCCCCCGGCTCGAGCCCCTGCTGACCCAGGTGAGCAAGCCGATCCAGTACGTCGGCGGCGAGCTGAACGCCCGCACCAAGGACTGGGACTCCGCCAGCGTCCGGTGGGCCCTGATGTACCCCGACGCCTACGAGGTGGGGCTTCCCAACCAGGGCGTGCAGATCCTCTACGAGGTGCTCAACGAGCGGGCCGACGCCCTCGCCGAGCGGACCTACGCGGTCTGGCCCGACCTGGAGAAGCTGCTGCGCGAGCACGGCCTGCCCCAGTTCACCGTCGACGGGCACCGCCCGGTGGGCGCCTTCGACGTGCTGGGCATCTCGTTCTCCACCGAACTCGGCTACACCAACATGCTCACTGCCCTGGAGCTGGCCGGCATCCCGCTGCATGCCGCCGACCGCGACGACAGCCATCCCATCGTGCTGGCCGGCGGGCACGCCGCGTTCAATCCCGAGCCGATCGCGCGGTTCGTCGACGCGGCGGTGCTCGGTGACGGCGAGCAGGTGGTCGGCGCCATCACCGACGTGATCGCGGCCTTCAAGGCCGAGGGCTCACCGGGCGGGCGCGACGAGCTGCTGACCCGGCTGGCCGAGACCGGCGGGGTGTACGTCCCGCGCTTCTACGACGTCGGTTACTTCGGCGCCGACGCCGGCCCGAGCGCCGGCCAGCTGGCCTGGGTGCGGCCCAACCGCGACCGGGTTCCGGACCGGGTGAGCAAGCACACCGTGATGGACCTGGACGCCTGGCCCTACCCCAAGACGCCGCTGGTGCCGATGGCCGAGTCGGTGCACGAGCGGATGTCGGTGGAGATCTTCCGCGGCTGCACCCGCGGCTGCCGGTTCTGCCAGGCGGGCATGATCACCCGTCCGGTGCGCGAGCGCTCGGTGGAGGGGATCGGCCAGATGGTCGAGGCCGGCCTGAACGCCACCGGCTTCGAAGAGGTCGGCCTGCTGTCGCTGTCCAGCGCCGACCATTCCGAGATCGGGCCGCTGGCCAAGCAACTGGCCGATCGCTACGCCGATTCCAGGGTCTCGCTGTCGCTGCCCTCCACCCGGGTCGACGCCTTCAACATCGACCTGGCCAACGAGTTCTCCCGAAACGGCCGGCGTTCCGGGCTGACCTTCGCACCCGAAGGCGGCTCCGAGCGGCTGCGCCGGGTGATCAACAAGATGGTCAGCCACGCCGACCTGATCAACACCGTCACGGCTGCCTACTCCCAGGGCTGGCGTCAGGTGAAGCTCTACTTCATGTGCGGGTTGCCCACCGAGACCGACGAGGACGTCCTGGAGATCGCCACCATGGCCCAGGACGTCATCCGGGCCGGCCGGCAGGCCACCGGCTCGCGCGACATCAAGGCCACCGTCTCGATCGGCGGCTTCGTGCCCAAGCCGCACACCCCGTTCCAGTGGGCCGCGCAGGCCGCGCCCGAGGTGGTCGACGAGCGGCTGCGCAAGCTGCGCGCCGCGATCAACTCCGACCGCTCGCTGGGCCGCAACATCGGCATGCGCTATCACGACGGCCAGCCCTCGCTGATCGAGGGACTGCTCTCGCGCGGCGATCGCCGGGTCGGCGCGGTCATCGAGCAGGCCTGGCGCGACGGGGCCCGCTTCGACGGCTGGAGCGAGCACTTCTCCTACGCCCGGTGGATCGCCGCGGCCGAGGCGGCGCTGGCCCCGGCCGGCGTCTCGATCGACTTCTTCACCACCCGCGAGCGGTTCGCCGACGAGGTGCTGCCCTGGGACCACCTGGACTCCGGCCTGGACAAGCAGTGGCTGTGGGATGACTGGCAGGACGCCCTGACCGGCTACGAGCAGGACGACTGCCGGTGGACGCCGTGCTTTGACTGCGGGGTCTGCCCGACGATGGGCACCGACATCCAGATCGGGCCGACCGGCAAGACGCTGCTGCCGCTGGTCGCCAAGCCGCCGCTGCTGGCCCGGTCGGCGGAGCCGGTTCCGCCGGTGGTCGACCCCTCGCCGGCCAGGGGCTGAGGCTGTCGATGGCGCGCAGGCAACCCGAAGGCCCGGCCCACGTCGCGCCGGTGCAGCGAATCCGGCTGCAGTACGCCAAGCGGGGACGGCTGAGATTCTGCTCACACCGCGACTTCGCCCGCGCCTTCGAGCGCTCGCTGCGGCGGGCCGAGGTCCCGATGGCCTACTCGGCGGGCTTCCACCCGCATCCCAAGATCAGCTATGTCGGAGCCGCTCCGACCGGCGTGGGGTCCGAGGCGGAGTACCTGGAGATCGCGCTGGCCCGGCGCTGTGAGCCCGAGGACGTCCGGGCCGCGCTGGACGCCGTGCTGCCCGAGGGCCTGGACATCCTGCGAGCGGTCGACGTCGAGGACTGCCGGCCGGGCTCGCTGGCCGAGCACATGCAGGCCTCGGTCTGGCAGTTGGAGCTGACGGCTGACCCCGCGGTGGCCGCCGCCGCGGTCGCGGCCCTGCTGGCGACCGAGTCGATGCCGGTGGATCGGCTGACCAAGGACGGCGTGCGCAGCCTGGACGCCCGCGCGCCGATCGTGGCCGCCGAGGTGTCGGCGGAAGCCGGAAATGACACCCGTGCGATACTGAGGGTGGTCGTCCGTCAGGTCACCCCGACGGTTCGGCCCGACGATGTGCTCACCGCTCTGCGGGCCGTCGCCGGTTTCGCCCCGTCGCAGCCCCCCAGGGCCACCCGGCTGGCGCAGGGACCGGTCGATGACGCGGGACTGGTGACGGACCCGTTGTGCAGCACCGAGCTGTCGGTCAGCCGAGCAGCTATCGAGCACTGAAAGGCCGTCAGCGAACTGCTGACGGGTTGGACGACGTTCTGCCCGCACCTGTGGGCAGGGATGGCACGAACCACTCGTTCGCTCCCGCGGACGGGTGGGAAGAGACTTTGCGTTCTGCTTGCGGGTGGAACGCCATACCGCCCCTGTGCGGCCGAGTACGGCGACAGCCGTTCTTCTCGGCCCCGGGGGTGAGACAGGAGCACCCGAGCAATGCTCGACAACACCGAACCCACCGACGAATCCACTGACGGCCGCGCCGCTGAACCGGTGGGCGCCGTGGCCAAGAAGGCCGCACGCAAGGCCGCGGCGTCCAAGACCCTGGCCAAGCGCGCCCCCCGCAAGACTGCCGCCAAGAAGTCGGCCCCGGCCGAGCCGACCGTTCCGAGCGCCGAGTCGGGCGCTGTCCCGGACTCCGGCGCCGAGCCACTGGCGACGGCTGAGCCAGCGGTCAGCGCTTTGCCCGCTGCCGCGCCGCCGGTAGCGGCGGCGACGCCGGTCGAGGCAACCGAGGCGGCGACGCCGAAGAAGGCGACCCGGACCCGCAAGGCGCCGGCCAAGAAAGCCACCGGCCGAGCCGGCGCGGCTGCGCCTGACGGCGGGGCCGCGTCCGAGAAAGCCGCGTCCGAGAAAGCCGCGTCCGACGGCGGGACCGCGCCTGACGGCGGGACCGCGCCTGACGGCGGGACCGCGTCCGACAGCCCGACCGCGGGCTCGATGCCGGCGGTAGCCGAGTCAGCAGCACCCGAGCCGGCCGCCGGGCCGGCCAAGAGAACCCCCCGCAAGCGGGTCAGCAAGGCTGCCGCTGCCAAGGCGGCCGCAGAGCAGGCGGCCGCCGAGCAGACGGCCGCCGAGCAGGCCGCAGCCGAGCAGGCAGTAGCCGACACGACAGCCAGCGGTCGGGCTTTGGAGGCACTTCCGGCGGCGCCGACCCTGGCTGCCCCGGCCGTGCTGTTCCAGCCGCCTACCGAGGCGGCGCCGACCCGCCGTCGACGCGGCGGCAAGCGCGCCCAGGTGGAGCCGCAGGTCGTGGCCGAGCTGGACCCCGAGTCGGCCGAGCTGCTCGAGGAGGTGCCGGAGTTCTCCGACGTCGACGCCGATCTCGAACCCGAAGACGTTGATGTCGATGAGCTCGGCGCCGGCGAGCCCGAGGCTGATGACGAGGCAGCCGATGGCTCCCGCCGCCGTCGCCGCCGTGGCCGGCGCGGACGAGGCAGCAGGACCGATGGCGCATCCGAGGCCGGCGACGCCGACGCCGACCCAGCCGTCGCCGAACTCGAGGACGACGACGAGCCTGGCGAGGACCACGCCGACGAGGTCGCCGAGGCAGCCCTGTCGGCCAGCGCCCGCCGCCGGCGCCGGCGGCGGCGTTCCAGCGGTGCGGACGGCGCGGAGGCCGTGCTGTCCGAGGACGACCCGCCCAACACCGTGGTGCACGTCCGCGACAGCCGTTCCACCGGGCGCGAGAGCCGGGGGAGCGCAGCCGATGACGACGGCGTCCGTGGCGTCAAGGGCTCGACCCGGCTGGAGGCCAAGCGCCAGCGCCGCCGCGACAACCGCGACACCGGCCGGCGTCGCGCGCCGATCCTGACCGAGGCCGAATTCCTGGCCCGCCGCGAATCGGTGGACCGAGTGATGGCGGTGCGCCAGACCGGTGACCGGACCCAGATCGCCGTCCTCGAGGACGACATCCTGGTGGAGCACTACGTGACCCGGGCCAGCGCCAGCAGCGCGGTCGGCAACGTCTACCTCGGCCGGGTCCAGAACGTGTTGCCGTCAATGGAGGCCGCCTTCGTCGACATCGGCCGCGGCCGCAACGGCGTGCTGTACGCCGGCGAGGTCAACTGGGACGTGGCCGGGCTGGAGGGCAAGTCCCGGTCCATCGAGAACGCGCTCAACGCCGGTGACATGGTGCTGGTGCAGGTGACCAAGGACCCGATCGGCCACAAGGGCGCCCGGCTGACCAGCCAGATCTCGCTACCCGGGCGGTTCGTGGTCTACGTCCCCGGCGGCGGCATGACCGGCATCAGCCGCAAGCTGCCCGACGTCGAGCGCAGCCGGCTCAAGTCGATTCTGAAGAAGGTGGTTCCCGACGAGGCCGGCGTGATCGTCCGCACCGCGGCAGAGGGCGCGTCCGAGCAGGACCTGATCAGTGACGTCGAGCGGCTGAAGTCCGAGTGGGAGTCGATCAGCGCCAAGTCGAGCAAGGCCCGGCAGTCCTCGGAGGGCCCGTCCATGCTGCACGGCGAGCCCGACCTGGCGATCCGGGTGGTCCGCGACATCTTCAACGACGACTTCAAGAAGCTGGTGGTCGCCGGTTCTGAGATCCACCGCACCATCAGCGACTACGTCCGCGACATCGCCCCGGACCTGGCCGACCGGATCTCCCCGCACACCGGCGAGGCCGACCTGTTCCGTGAGCTGCGGGTGGACGAGCAGCTGGCCAAGGCGCTGGACCGCAAGGTGTGGCTGCCCTCGGGCGGCTCGCTGGTGATCGACCGCACCGAGGCGATGACCGTGGTCGACGTCAACACCGGCAAGTACACCGGTTCCGGCGGCAACCTCGAGCAGACCGTCACCCGCAACAACCTCGAAGCGGCCGAAGAGATCGTCCGGCAGCTCCGGCTGCGTGACATCGGCGGCATCGTGGTGATCGACTTCATCGACATGGTCCTGGAGAGCAACCGCGACCTGGTGTTGCGCCGGCTGACCGAGTGCCTGGGCCGGGACCGCACCAAGCACCAGGTCGCCGAGGTGACCTCGCTCGGCCTGGTTCAGATGACCCGCAAGCGGGTCGGCGAGGGGCTGCTCGAGGCCTTCAGCGAGCCCTGTTCGGTGTGCAACGGCCGGGGCGTGGTCGTGCACATGGACGCTGTGGAGCGCAAGTCCGGCTCCAACGGCGCGGGCTCGGCGACGGCCGGGTCCGCCTCCGAGGATGACCGGCCCAGCCGCGGCCGGCGCACCCGCAAGGCCAAGGCCGAGCAACCGGCGATCCCGCAGCTCGATCCTGCCGAGATCGCCGCCGAGGCCGAGAAGCGCCGAGCGGCGGCCAGCGCGGTGGCCGCGATCGCGGCGGCGACCAATCACCACGACGACGCGGCCGGCTCCCGGTCCGTCGACGCCGAACCGGTGACCGAGCCGGCGGCGGTGACCGAGCCGGCGGCAGCTGAGCCGGCGATAGCGGCCGAGCCGGCAGCGGCCGCGCCCACTCGGCGGCGGGCGACGCGCGGACGGGCCACCGTCGAGCGGGCCACCGCCGAGCGTGACACCGGGCAGGCCGGCGCGATGGAGTCGGGCACCGCGCAGCCGGGCACCCCGGAGTCGGGCACCGCGCAGCCGGGCATCGCGGAATCGAGCACCGTTCAGCCCGGCACCGCGCAGCCGGGCACCGTTCAGTCAGGCGTCGCCGAGCGTGAGACCGCTCAACGCGGTGCCGGGCGAGCGGACACCGCGCAGGCCCACCCGCAGTCCGACAGCACGCGGTCTGACACCGAGCAGCCCGACACCGCACTGCCGGCGCGCCCGCGTCGACGGCGGGCGGCGAGCCGGCCCGCCGGCCCGCCGGTGCCGGTCAGCGTCAGCGAGGGGTAGCCGCTTTTGCCTGTGGGGCCGCCGTAGGCGTAATCTGTACTACGGCCCACAGCATGGCGGTGGGCCGTTCTGATGTGACGCCGCCGATGAGGCGGGTACACCCAAGATCTTCGATGCTGTTTGACAGGAGTGAATTCGCGATGTACGCCATCGTCAAGACCGGCGGCAAGCAGTACCGGGTCGCCGTTGGTGACGTCGTGACGGTCGAGAAGCTGGACCTGGCCCCCGGGGCCAGCGTCGCGCTTCCCGCGATCCTGCTGGTCGACGGCGAGGATGTGACCACCGACGCGACCGAGCTGGCCGCAGTCTCGGTCACCGGCGAGATCCTCGGCCAGGTCAAGGGCCCCAAGATCAAGATCCACAAGTTCAAGAACAAGACCGGCTACCACAAGCGCATCGGCCACCGTCAGAAGCTGTCGCAGGTCAAGGTCACCGGCATCGAGAGCGGAAAGAAGTAGAGCCATGGCACACAAGAAGGGTGCATCCAGCTCCCGCAACGGCCGCGATTCGCACGCCCAGCGACTGGGGGTCAAGCGCTTTGGCGGCCAGCTGGTCAGCGCCGGCGAGATCATCGTCCGGCAGCGCGGCACCAAGTTCCACCCGGGCGACCTGGTCGGGCGCGGTGGCGACGACACGCTGTTCGCGCTGGCGGCGGGCAACGTGCTGTTCGGCAGCCGGCGCGGCCGCAAGACCGTCAGCATCGTTCCGACCGAGGTTTAGCCCCAGGATCGGCACAGTCCTTTTCCGCTGGAGCGGGCACCGGGATTCCGGCGCCCGCTCTTGGCGTTACAGCCCTAGGAACCTCCCCAGAACAGCCTTGAAAGAAGAGTGCGCCGTGGTGAATTTCGTAGACCGGGTGGTGCTGCACGTCACCGCGGGCAACGGCGGGCACGGGTGCGCCTCGGTGCACCGGGAGAAGTTCAAGCCGCTCGGCGGCCCGGACGGCGGCAACGGCGGCCGGGGCGGCAACGTGGTGCTGGTGGTGGACCCCCAGGTGCACACCCTGCTCGACTTTCACCACCACCCGCACCAGAAGGCCGGCAACGGCCGGCCGGGCGCCGGAAAGCATCGCAGCGGCGCCGACGGCGAGGATCTGGTGCTCGCGGTGCCCAACGGCACCGTCGTGCACGCCGCGGACGGCAGCGTGCTGGCCGACCTGACCGGCGCGGGCAGCCGCTACGTGGTGGCTCGTGGCGGCCGGGCCGGGCTGGGTAACGCGGCGCTCGCCTCGACCCGGCGCAAGGCGCCGGGCTTCGCCCTGCTCGGCGAGCCGGGGGAGGCCTTCGACGTCGTCCTGGAACTCAAGTCGATGGCCGAGGTCGGCCTGGTCGGCTTTCCGTCGGCAGGCAAGTCCTCCCTGATCGCGGCGATCTCGGCAGCCCGCCCCAAGATCGCCGACTACCCGTTCACCACCCTGGTGCCCAACCTCGGGGTGGTCAGCGCCGGCGAGACCACCTTCACCGTCGCCGACGTGCCCGGACTGATCCCCGGCGCGGCGCAGGGCAAGGGGCTGGGACTGGACTTCCTGCGGCATGTCGAGCGGTGCGCGGTGCTGCTGCACGTGCTGGACTGCGCGACGCTGGAAGCCGGCCGGGACCCGATCAGCGACCTGGACGCGATCGAGGAGGAACTGGCGCAGTACGAGTCCAGCCTGGGTGACCTGCTCGACCGGCCGCGGCTGGTGGCGCTGAACAAGGTGGACGTCCCCGAAGCCCGCGAGCTGGCCGAGTTCGTGACCGAGGAGCTGACCGGGCGGGGTTACCGGGTCTTTCCGATCTCCGCGGTCTCCCACGCCGGCCTGCGCGAGCTCACCTTCGCCCTGGCCGGGCTGGTCGAGCAGTTCCGGGCCAGCCAGGAGGCGATCGCGCCGGCCCGGATCGTGCTCACTCCGAAAGCGGTCGATGACTCCGGCTTCACCGTCGAGCCGGACCCGGACGAGCCCGGCGCGTTCATCGTGCGCGGCAGCAAGCCCGAGCGGTGGGTCCGCCAGACCCAGTTCGACAACGACGAGGCGGTCGGGTACCTGGCCGACCGGCTGGCCCGGCTGGGCGTCGAGGACCAGCTGGCCAAGCTCGGCGCGATGCCCGGCGCCAGCGTGACGATCCTGGACTACGTCTTCGACTTCCAGCCCACCGCGGGGATGGCGGACGAGGACTACTCGCCGACCCGCCGGGGGACCGATGACCGGTTGGACGCCAGCAGCCGGCCCAACGCCGATGACCGGTTGGCGGCGAAGAAATCACGCCGTCAGCACGTCAGCGACGAGGAGCTCGAGCTCGAGCGAGCGGTTGTCGAGTAGTCGCCGATGAGCAGCTCCGGATGAGCGGCGCGGAGACCGGCCGGGCCGGGATCGCTGCCGCGGCCCGCACCGTGGTGAAGGTCGGCTCGTCCTCGCTGACCCACCGGGGCCGGTTGCAGGACAGCCGGCTGAGCGCCCTGGTCGACGCCCTGGCCGCCCGGCGGGCCGCCGGCCGGCAGGTGGTGTTGGTGTCCTCAGGGGCGATCGCGGCCGGCCTGGCGCCGTTGGGGCTGACCACCCGCCCGCGTGACCTGGCCACCCAACAGGCCGCCGCCAGCGTCGGGCAGTT
The DNA here is from genome assembly GCA_036389035.1 of Jatrophihabitans sp. Lineage (NCBI taxonomy): Bacteria > Bacillati > Actinomycetota > Actinomycetes > Jatrophihabitantales > Jatrophihabitantaceae > Jatrophihabitans > Jatrophihabitans sp. The sequence goes on along the minus strand of DASVQQ010000011.1, from coordinate 326,301 downwards.
GCTGCTGGCCGAGCGGTACGCCGCGGCCTTCGCCCGGCACGGCCTGACCGTCGGGCAGGTGTTGCTGACGGCCGAGGACCTGCACCGGCGCGGCTCCTACCGCAACGCGGTGCGCACCCTGGAGCGGCTGCTGGCGCTCGGGGTGATCCCGATCGTCAACGAGAACGACACGGTGGCCACCCACGAGATCCGCTTCGGTGACAACGACCGGCTGGCGGCGCTGGTGGCGCACCTGGTGCGGGCCGACGCCCTGGTGCTGCTGTCCGACATCGACGGCCTGTACACGGCCGACCCGCGCAAACCCGGCGCGGCGCTGGTCCCCGAGGTCACCGGGCCGGCAGAACTGGCAGGAGTACGGGTCACCGGCGCCGGCTCGGGCGTCGGCACCGGGGGCATGTCCACCAAGATCGACGCGGCGTTGATCGCCGGCGGGGCCGGCGTCCCGGTGCTGCTGGCGCACGCCGGCGCGATCGGCGAGGCGCTTGCCGGGCGGGGCGGCACCTACTTCGCGCCACTCGGGCAGCGCACCGCCTCCCGGCTGCTCTGGCTGCGCCACGCCACCACCCCGCGCGGCCGGCTGCTGCTGGACCCCGGCGCCGTCACCGCGGTGGTGCGCAACCGGAAGTCGTTGCTGCCGGCCGGCGTCACCGCGGTGACCGGTGACTTCGCCGCCGGTGACCCGGTGGAGCTGGCCGATCCGGCCGGCACGGTGGTGGCTCGCGGGCTGGTGGCCTTCGACAGCGAGGATCTGCCCGACCTGCTCGGCAAGTCCACCCGGGACCTGCCGGCCGACCTGCGCCGTGAGATCGTCCACCGCGACGACCTGATCGTGCTGTGAGCGGGAGCGGGGCTCGCGCGGTGAGCAGGCCAGCGGGCCCGGCCGTCCGGAGTTCTATCCTGGACCCATGACTGGACGAGCGCTCAGCACGCCGGCCGAGGCCACCGAGGACGAGGTCCGGGCGGTGGCTCAGCGGGCCCGGCAGGCCAGCTTCGAGCTGGCCGCGCTGAACCGGGGCGTCAAGGACCAGGCGTTGCACGCGATGGCGGGCGCTCTCGAAGCGGCCGCCGCCGACCTGCTGGAGGCCAACGCCGCCGATGTCGCCGCGGCGCGCGAGTCCGGCACCGCCGAGCCGCTGGTGGACCGGTTGGCGTTGAACCCCGACCGGCTCGCCGCGATGGCTCAGGGCCTGCGCGAGATCGCCGCGCTGCCGGACCCGGTCGGTGAGGTGGTGCGGGGTTTCACCCGGCCCAACGGCCTGCAGGTCCAGCAGCTGCGGGTGCCGCTGGGGGTGCTGGCGGTGGTGTACGAGGCCCGTCCGAACGTGACCGTCGACGCCGCCGGCCTGGCCCTGAAGTCCGGCAACGCCTCGCTGCTGCGCGGCTCGGCCAGCGCCATCTCCTCCAACCGGGCGCTGGTGGCGGTGCTGTCCGAGGCCGCCGTCAAGGCCGGGCTGCCCGAGGACGCCGTCCAGCTGGCGCCCGGGACGGACCGGTCCAGCGTCACCCACCTGCTGCGGGCCCGCGGCCTGGTGGACGTGGTCATCCCGCGCGGCGGCGCGGAGCTGATCCGCTATGTCGTGGAGAACTCGCACGTGCCGGTGATCGAGACCGGCACCGGCAACGTGCACATCTATGTCGACGCCGAGGCCGATCTGGAGATGGCCGAGCAGATCGTCCTGAACGCCAAGACCTCGCGGCCCAGTGTCTGCAACGCGGCCGAGTCGCTGCTGGTGCACCGCTCGGTGGCCGCGGAGTTCCTGCCCAGGATCGTCTCGGCGCTGCACGAGCGCGGGGTGCTGGTGCACGGAGACGCCTACTTCACGGCCGTCGACCCCTCGGTCCGGGCGGCCACCGATCACGACTGGCAGACCGAGTACCTGGCGCTGGAGCTCGCAGCCCGGGTGGTGGCCGACGTGGACGAGGCGATCAGTCACATCCGGCAGTGGTCATCGGGCCATTCGGAGGCGATCGTGACCCGCAACCTCGACACCGCGAGGCGGTTCGTGTCCCGGGTCGACTCGGCGGCGGTGCTGGTCAACGCCTCGACCCGGTTCATCGACGGCGCCGAGTTCGGGTTCGGCGCCGAGATCGGCATCTCGACGCAGAAGCTGCACGCCCGGGGCCCGATGGGGCTCACCGAGTTGACTTCCACCAAATGGGTGGTTTTCGGCGACGGCCAGATTCGCGGCTGACAGCCGGCGATGCTAAGTCGCTGTTGCATTTTCAGCGGTTGCCGACGGCGCCTCTGGACAGGGCGGAGAGCCGGTGTTGCAATGAATCACCAGTGCATTGCCACCGGTTGATGGCGCCACCGAACCGGCGGCGTCAGGCAACGCTCCCAGGTCACCACAACGAAGTGCGGAAGGGCATTCCATGGCATCTCGATTGAGGCTTCTCCTCGGTCTACTTCTCGTCATTCTGGGCCTCACGGCCACCACGATGGCCCCGGCGTCGGCGATCACCGGCGGCGAGCCGGACGGCAACCGCCACCCCAACGTCGGGCTGATCCTCTTCTACAGCGAGGACGGCCGGTTCCGCTGCTCGGCGACGCTGGTCAGCCCCACCGTCCTGCTCACGGCCGGACACTGCACCGATGGCACCCTCGGCAAGACCCTGGTCGACTTCCGCTCGGTGGTTGCGATGGAGCCGCCGACCGGCTACCCGGTTGCGGCCAACCCTGACACCGGCTTCACCCAGGCCGAGATCGAGGCTGCCGGCTTCCTGTCCGGCACGGCTTACACCCACCCGGACTACTCCAACTTCACCGACCTGGACAACTGGAACGACATCGGCGTGATCGTGCTCGACCGGCCGGTGACCAACATCGCGCCGGCCCAACTGGCTCCGCTGGACTACCTCGACGCCTTCGCGCAGCCGAAGCTGAACAAGACCATCTTCACCTCGGTCGGCTACGGCACCGAGGTGCGCAAGCCGGCCTCCGGACCGCAGAAGCCCGTTCCGGAGAGCTACCCGCTGATCCGGCGGATGGCCGAGCAGCCGGGGCAGAAGCTGACCCATCAGATCCTGCAGCTCAACGGCAACATCAACGACAACCGTGGGACCGGCGGCACCTGCTTCGGTGACTCCGGCGGCCCGACCTTCCTCAACGACTACGTCGTGGCGGTCACCAGCTACACCTACACCCAGAACTGCCGGTACCTCGGCGGTTACAGCCGGGCCGACATCGAAGGCGTCCAGGACTGGCTGGCCACCTTCGGAGTGTTCCCGGCAGAGGGCTGAGCTCACTGATCGTCTGAGCTCACCGCTTAGCCAGCCCGGTACGAAGCCGGGGCCGGCCGCGACACCGCGGCTGGCCCCGGCTTCGCTGTCTCCTGGGTACCGGGCCTTGATGATGGCGCGCCGGCCCGGGTCGCGTATCCTTCTCCACGGGCCGGTGCTGTCCCGTGTGCACTCGAATTCCACGAGGACGGGCGGCCCATGGGCGACATCACCGGATTTCTCAAGCACGATCGCGAGCTTCCGCGGCGTAGGCCGGTCGCGGTCCGGATCCAGGACTGGCGCGAGGTCTACGAGCCGGCCGATGACGCGGTGACCCGAGCCCAGGCAAGCCGGTGCATGGACTGCGGCATTCCGTTCTGCCACAACGGCTGCCCGCTGGGGAACCTGATCCCCGAATGGAACGACCTGGTGTACCGCGACCGCTGGCGCGACGCCATCGACCGGCTGCACGCCACCAACAACTTTCCCGAATTCACCGGGCGGCTGTGCCCGGCGCCGTGCGAAACGTCCTGCGTGCTGGGCATCAGCCAGGATCCGGTGACCATCGAGCAGGTCGAGAAGGAGATCATCGAGCGGGCCTGGGACAGCGGCTGGGTGCGGCCGTTGCCGGCCAGCAAGAAGACCGGCAAGCGGGTCGCGGTAGTGGGCTCAGGACCGGCCGGACTGGCCGCCGCCCAGCAGTTGACCCGGGCCGGCCACCAGGTCAGCGTGCTCGAGCGCGCCGACCGGATCGGCGGGCTGCTGCGCTACGGCATTCCCGAGTTCAAGATGGAGAAGCGGGTGATCGACCGGCGGATCGAGCAGATGCGGGCCGAAGGCACCGAGTTCCGGACCGGGGTCGAGGTCGGGGTCGACGTCACCGTCGAGCAGTTGCGCGCCGGCTATGACGCGGTGCTGCTGGCCGGCGGCGCCACCGCCTGGCGCGACCTGCCGGCCCCCGGCCGGGAGCTGACCGGGATCTACCAGGCGATGGAGTACCTGCCGCTGGCCAACCGGGTCCAGCAGGGTGAGTACGACACCGCGCCGATCTCGGCGGCCGGCAAGCGGGTCGTGATCATCGGCGGCGGTGACACCGGCGCTGACTGCCTGGGCACCGCGCACCGGCAGGGCGCGGCGTCGGTGCACCAGTTCGAGATCTTGGCCCGGCCGCCCGCGGCCCGGCCCGAGGCCAACCCGTGGCCCACCTGGCCCCTGATGTTCCGGACCGCCTCGGCTCATGAAGAGGGCGGCGAGCGGGTCTTCGCGGTGAACACCGAGTGCTTCCTCGGCGATGAGCAGGGCAACCTGCGGGCGCTGCGGGCGCACCAGGTCGAGCTGGTCGACGGCCGGTTCCAGAAGGTGCCGGGCAGCGAGTTCGACCTGGAATGCGAGCTGGTGCTGCTGGCGATGGGCTTCCTCGGCCCGGAGCGCACCGGGCTGCTGGAAGGCCTGGGCGTCGAGCTGACCGAGCGCGGCAACGTGGCGCGCGACGCCGAGTTCGCCACCAACGTCGAGGGCGTGTTCGTGGCCGGGGACATGGGCCGCGGCCAGAGCCTGATCGTGTGGGCGATCGCCGAGGGCCGTTCGGCCGCGGCGGGGGTCGACCGCTGGCTCACCGGGGAGTCGGCGCTGCCGGCGCCGATCACCCCGGACACCGTCGCGCAGCGCTGAGCGGACACCGGGCCGGCGCCGCCGTCAGCCTGGCCGGCGCGGGCCCGGTTGGCCCCTAGGATGCCGGCCATGAGCGCTCCGTCCGATTCCGAGGGCTGGCCGACGGGTCCGGCACCCGACGGCCAGCCTCGCCGGGTGGGCATCATGGGCGGCACCTTCGACCCGATCCATCACGGTCACCTGGTGGCGGCCAGCGAGGTCGCTGACCTGTTCGACCTCGACGAGGTGGTGTTCGTGCCCACCGGCCAGCCGTGGCAGAAGGCCGAGAGCGAGGTGAGCCCGGCCGAGCACCGCTACCTGATGGCGGTGGTGGCCACCGCGTCCAACCCGAGTTTCTGGGTGAGCCGGGTGGACATCGACCGCCCGGGCCCGACCTACACCGTCGACACGGTGAGCGACATCTCGGCCATCCGCCCCGGCGCCGAGCTGTTCTTCATCACCGGCGCGGACGCGCTGCAGGCCATCCTGTCGTGGAAGGACGCCGACGAGCTGTTCCGGATGTGCCACATGGTGGGGGTGACCCGGCCCGGCTACCACCTGTCCGGTGATCACCTGCCACCCGACATCGTCACGCTGCTGGACGTGCCGGCGATGGCGATCTCGTCTTCGGCGGTCCGGCAACGGGTGCAGGCCGCCCGGCCGGTCTGGTACCTGGTGCCCGACGGCGTGGTGCAGTACATCGCCAAGCACCAGCTGTACCGCCGCTAACCCGCCGGGCGTACCAGCCCGAAGATGATCTCGTCGCTGTGGCTGCCGTCCGGGTTGCGCAACCTGCTGGCCCGCCGGCCCTCCTCGACGAAGCCGGCGGACAGCGCGGCACGGGCCGAGGCCACGTTGGCGGCCTTGCACCCGAGCTCCAGCCGGACGGTCGGCGTCGCGTCGAAAGCCCAGTCCGCCAGCAGCCGCAACGCCCGCGTGGTGAAGCCGCGGCCGCGAAAGCTCGGAAGCACCCCGTAGCCGATGGCCACCACGTCCGGCGGCCCGAACTGTCGCAAGCCCAGGACGCCCGCGCCCACCCCGCTGGCGGCGTCGCAGATCAGCAGCGAGTTCTGGCGGCTCACCAGCCGGTCGAGCCCGGCCCGGTCGGCGACGGAGACCGCGTTGGCCTCGGTGATCGACTGGTCATGGAACGCCCACTGCCGGGCCTCCTCGTTGTTGACCTCGGCCAGCAGCACCGGCCAGTCCCGCGGACCGGTCTGGCGCAGGGTGACCACGCCGTCGCTGAGAGCCTCCAGCCGCGGCCAGGACGGCGCGATCGCCTCGTCCGGGTCGGTGACGATGCGGGCGAAGACGGCGCCGTCGCGCAACCCGCCGCCGCTCAGCCCACCAGCGCGCAGGCTGTCCCGGCTGACCCCTTCGAAGCGGAAGCCGGCCCGCAGCGCCACCGCGGCCGAGGCGGCGTTCGGCACCTCGCACCGGATCTGGATCCGGCCCAGGCCGTTGGCCAGTCCGAAGCGTGCCAACGTCCGGACGGCCTCGGTGGCATAGCCCTGACCCCAGTCCGCCACGCCGACCCAGTAGCCGATCTCGGCGCTGACGTGCCCGGGCGCCGGCAGCTGCAGGGTGATGCTGCCGACCAGCCGGCCGCCGGCGTTCTCGGCGATGGCGCAGTCCAGCCGGGTGCCGGCCGCCCGTCCGGCCTGGGCGTGCTCGGTGACGAAGCCCCGGGCGTCCTCGGCGGTGTAGGGCCAGGGCAACGCCAGATGCCGGTGCATCCGCTCGTCGGCCATGATCGCCAGCACCGCCGGGACGTCCTGCGGTTGCCAGGGGCGCAGGGTGAGCCTTCCGGAGTGCAGCACCAGCCCCTCAAGCTCGACTTCGCTCCACTGGGCCATGACGACAGATTGCCAGATCGGACCATTCGAATCTTCTGACGTGCGGGCCAAGTACCATGTGAGCGTGGTTCTCAACAAATTGCTGCGCGCGGGCGAAGGCAAGATCGTCCGGCGGCTGACGTCCATCGCTGATCACATCGACGCCCTCGAGGAGGATTACGTCGATCTAACCGACGCTGAGCTACAAGCGTTGACCGATCAGTTCAAGGCCCGCTACGGCGAGGGGGAGACCCTCGACGAGCTGCTGCCCGAGGCGTTCGCGGTGGTCCGCGAGGCCGCCCGGCGCACTCTGGGCCAGTTCCACTACAAGGTGCAGCTGATGGGCGGCGCCGCGCTGCACCTGGGCAACATCGCCGAGATGAAGACGGGTGAGGGCAAGACGCTGGTCTCCACCCTGCCGGCCTACCTCAACGCGCTCGCCGGTGAGGGCGTGCACGTGGTGACCACCAATGACTACCTCGCCTCCCGCGACGCCGACTGGATGGGCCGGGTGCACCGCTTCCTCGGGCTCTCGGTCGGCAAGATCCTGTCGAACATGACGCCGGAGGACCGCCGGGCCAGCTACGGCTGCGACATCACCTACGGAACCAACAACGAGTTCGGCTTCGACTACCTGCGCGACAACATGGCCTGGTCCCTGGATGACCTGGTGCAGCGCGGCCACCACTACGCCATCGTCGACGAGGTCGACTCGATCCTGATCGATGAGGCCCGGACGCCGCTGATCATCTCCGGCCCAGCCGATGAGAACCAGCGCTGGTACCCCGAGTTCGCCCGACTGGCGCCGCGGATGAGGCGTGACGAGCACTACGAGGTCGAAGAAGGCAAGCGCACCATCGCGGTCACCGAGGCCGGCGTCGAGTTCCTCGAGGACCAGCTGGGCATCGACAACCTCTACGAGGCCGCGAACACGCCGCTGGTGGGTTACCTGAACAACGCGCTCAAGGCCAAGGAGCTCTACAAGCGCGACCGGGACTACATCGTCCGCGAGGGCGAGGTGCTGATCGTCGACGAGTTCACCGGGCGGGTGCTGGCCGGGCGGCGCTACAACGAGGGCATGCACCAGGCCATCGAGGCCAAGGAAGGCGTGCAGATCCAGCAGGAGAACCAGACGCTGGCCACCATCACGCTGCAGAACTACTTCCGGCTGTACAAGAAGCTGTCCGGCATGACCGGCACCGCCCAGACCGAGGCCGCCGAGCTGCACCAGATCTACAAGCTGGGCGTGGTGCCGATCCCCACCAACCGGCCGATGATCCGCAAGGACGACACCGACCTGATCTACAAGACCGAGGACGCCAAGTTCGCCGCGGTGGTCGATGACATCGCCGAGCGGCACGACAAGGGCCAACCGGTGCTGGTCGGCACCGCGAGCGTGGCCAAGTCCGAGATCCTGGCGAACCTGCTGCTGCGCCGGGGCGTGCCGCACGAGGTCCTCAACGCCAAGCAGCACGACCGCGAGGCCGCGATCGTGGCGATGGCCGGGCGCAAGGGCGCGGTCACCGTCGCCACCAACATGGCCGGGCGTGGTACCGACATCATGCTCGGCGGCAACCCCGAGTTCGCGGCCGACAGCGAGCTGCGCGAGCTCGGGCTGAGCCCGGCTGACACCCCGCAGGAGTACGAGGCGGCCTGGCCGGCCGCGCTGGCCAAGGCCAAGGAGCGCAACGCCCGCGAGCACGACGAGGTCGTCGAGCTCGGCGGCCTCTACGTGCTGGGCACCGAGCGGCACGAGTCACGGCGGATCGACAACCAGCTGCGCGGGCGGTCCGGCCGGCAGGGCGACCCGGGGCTGTCCCGGTTCTACCTGTCGCTGGGCGATGACCTGATGGTGCGCTTCAACGGCGACCGGATCGCCACCATCATGAACTTCCTGCGGCTGCCCGAAGACACCCCGATCGAGAACAAGCAGGTTTCCAAGGCCATTCAGTCCGCCCAGACCCAGGTCGAGCAGCAGAACTTCGAGATCCGCAAGAACGTTCTGAAGTACGACGAGGTGATGAACAAGCAGCGCACGGTGATCTATGACGAGCGCCGGCAGGTGCTCTCCGGTGCTGACCTCACCGATCAGATCCGGCCGATGATCACCTCGGTGGTGACCTCCTATGTCGAGGGCGCGACCTCGTCGGGCTACGCGGAGGAGTGGGACCTGGAGCAGCTGTGGGTGGCGCTCAAGACGCTGTACCCGATCTCGCTGACTCCGGACGAGGCGATCAAGACCGCCGGTGGCGAGCGCAACGACCTGACCCGGGAGTTCCTGGTCGAGGAGATCGTGGCCGACGCCCAGGCCGCCTATGACCAGCGCGAGGCCGAACTGGGCGCCGAGGTCACCCGCGAGCTCGAGCGCCGGGTGCTGCTGTCGGTGCTGGACCGCAAATGGCGCGAGCACCTGTACGAGATGGACTACCTGCAAGAAGGCATCGGCCTGCGGGCGATGGCTCAGCGAGACCCTCTGGTGGAGTACCAGAAGGAGGGTTTCGACATGTTCCGGGCCATGATGGACGCGATTCAGGAAGAGTCCGTCGGGTTCCTGTTCAACCTCGAGGTGCAGATCGAGGCCGAGTCGCCCGCCGTGGAGCCCGCTCCGGCTCTGGAGCCGGCAGCTGGTCAGGACTCGGGTGAGCTCGACGCCGAGCGGGTGCTGGCCGAGCTTGCGACGCCGCCGGAGCCCGAAGCGGAGCCGGACCACCCGGTGATCTTGGCCAAGGGTCTGGGCCGGCCACGTGCCGAAACCGCACCCCTGACCTACAGCGCCCCCGCGCTGGGATCAGACACCCCCGAGGTGCACACCGAGGGCGGGGCCCGACCGGCCGCCGGCAGCAAGGCAGGGGCGGCCAAGCAGCGTCGCGCCAACCCCAACCGGGGAAGCCGGGGCAACAAGCGCAAGCGTTGAGTCCTAGCGGGAGCGTGCGTTAGGGCGTAGCGGCGGGAGCGTTAGCCGTGCTGGGAGCTTGCCTGCCCGCGCAAGTGTTGCTGAGCTCTGCCTTGCCGCGCCGTGCGCTGGTTCGCCGCGCCGTGCGCTGGCTTTGCCGCGCCGAGCGCTGGTTCGCCGCGCCGAGCGCTGGCTTAGCCGCGCCGAGCGGCGAAGGAGCACCCCCGTTTTGAGCGCCTCCTTCGCCGCCGGCTCAGCCGATCTGCAGGCGGACACACCGCCATCGGCCGTCCAATCCCTCCAGGCGCAGCGCCAGCGCCCGAAAGCGGTCGCCCACCCGAAGCACGGCGGCGACTTCGGCCACCCCGTCGGCGGGCTCGGTGATATGCAGCGAATGCAGCGTCGCGGGTCGGTGGGTGCTGCCCAGCCGGCTGATCCGGCCGGCGTCGCGGGCCAGGCCCGCCTGCACCGTCGGGCTGGTGTGGTGGCGCAGTTGGGACGGCGAGCGCCGACCGGTGGCCGTCTCGATGACTCCGATCACCAGCCGCCTGGCAAAGGCCGCCGGCTCGGGCAACTCCTGGCGACCGGTAGGCCGGACCGCGAACGGGCTCGGCTCGGCACGCAGCCGCATCGCCGACGGCGCGTTCGGGCCCAGGGTGTCAAAGGGCAGCGGTTGATCCAGCGGTCCGACCAGGATCAGATGCCGGGCAGGCAGCTCGTCGTCGAAGGGTGGCTCTCGACGCGGCGCGGGACGCGGCAGGAATCCCTGCGCTACGACTGGCGCCCGGCCGGGCTGGACCGGCGCCGCTGACATCGTCATTCGCCGGCCTGCGGAGCTGTGGCCTGCGGAGCTGTGGCCTGCGGAGCCATGGCCTGCGGAGCCAGCAGGCTGGCGCCAGGCCTGAGCAGGTTCGGATCGGCGCCGATCAGTTGGCGGTTCAGGGCGTACCAGCGCGGCCATTCGCCCTGGATACGGGCCGGCGACCCGGCCGCGCCCAGCCGGTGAGCGGCGATCGACCACAGCGAATCGCCAGGACGAACCCGAACGTGGTCACCGGAGGGGGTCGGTCTCGGGTCGGACCGCGACGCGGCGGGAGCGGCCCGGTCGCCGTCCACCGATCCGGCAGGGTCAGTGGGGTGTACGGGATCGGTGGGCCACCCGAGAGCCGGCAGGTTCACCGGCTCGGTAGAGCCACCGGGGCCGGAGTTCTTGTCCGGCCGATCCATCGGCAGGCTGGGAGCGACTGCGAAGGTGGGGCTCGCCGAGACGCCGATCGGCCCCGGTGCGGTGCTGGCAGCCGAGTCCGCGAAAGCGGCGCTCGGGCTGATCAAGATCGACGTGCCGGCGGCTGCTCCGAGAACTCGCCGCAGTAGCGCCGGGGTCAGGTGCGCGGCCATCGCGTGGGCGTGCAGGCCTACTCGCCCGGGCAGCAGGGCCAGGGCAGTGACGCCCAGTACAGCCGCCGTCCACAGCGCGACCAGCCACAGCAGGGATGCGGCAAGGGTGATGGCGGCGGCGTCCGGCCCGACCTCAGCGACCCATGTGTACGGCGAACGAAGTCCCTCGGCCAGCCGAACGGGCTGGCCGGCACCCGCGATGATCACCCATCCGCTGGCTATCGCCGCCGTGCCTAGCTTGCTCAGGTACCTGGTAACCATGCGTTTCCCTTCGTTTGCTTCCATTTACATGAATACACGAAGGGAGGGCGTCAGTAAACTTGGGTGTGGATAAACCTTGGCCGGGTCAGCCGACGGCTCGCGAGGCGCGCCCGGCTAGTGCCTTCTCGGACTAATGGCCTCGGACCGACGGTCTCGGGACGCTCGGTCAGTCGCAGCGCTGGCCGCTTTCAATCGCCCACCGGCCGTTCGGAAGCTGGATGGCATGCAGCATCAGGTCGGTGGCGGTGAGGGTCACTCCGGACGCGTCGGGAGCGTGGGCCGTCCAGACGGTGTTCGGCGTGCCATAACCTGGCACGTTGGCGTAGCGGGTGAACTGCTGTGCGGCTTCAACCGGTGAGGCCCAGCCGTGGTAGTCGCTGACCATAGCCAGGATGAAGGCCGAGCGCTGCGGGCAGTGGGACAGGCTGGCAGCGTCTGCTGGAGTGGCCCGGCTGGGCGGGTCGGCGGAATCGGTGGAGCTGACGGCCTGATCGGGGTCGGCCAGGTTGCTGGAGCCGGAGGACCTGGCGGCGTGATCGCGGCTGGCCGGATTTCCTGAACCGGCTGGACTCTCAGGGTTGGCCGGCTCTGCTGCTCCCGAGGCTCCAGCAGCCGAAGCCATCGCGGGGCCTCCGAGCGGATCTGCCTCCGGCTGGGCCGTCGCGCAGCCGGTGAGCGCCAGCACGGCAGCGCCTGCCAACCCCACTGCGGCAGGGCGCCATCGGCCACGCTGCCCGAATCTGGTCACTGGCCCGCTCCATGCTCGGTCTCGATGTCTCCGCCTACGCGCTGTCTCTATCCCTGATGCGCCGGCACGCTCGTTTGATTGCATCCGCGCGATCCAGTCGTTGCGGAGCGGCTCGGGTAGCTGCCACCTTCCCGTGGCTGGTCGGCGTCCCCTTCTGCGGCCCGACGCTCTGCGCGCCAACCGCTGAATCGCGGACCGGCCGTCGGCGCCGGCCTGGCGTTGAGGCACAATTCGGCGCTTGGCTTCTCGCGCGGACCGGCGCTCGGCTTCTCCTGCGTGGGCGGCGCGGGCCACTACCGAAGGATGGGCGCATGCGGTGGGATGACCTGTTCGCCGACCTCGAAGCGCAAACCCAGGCGCTACTGGTGGCTGAGCGCGATGCCGAAGTCGCGGAGTTGACCCGGCTCGAGACCTCCCGCTTGCAACTGGTGAACCGGCTGCGACCCGCGGTCGGCGCGGCGGTCAGGGTCCGCTGCCTGGGCGGGATGGCGCTGGCCGGCCGGATCAGCGCGGTCGGCGCCGGTTGGCTGCTGCTGGACGAGGGTGGCGGCCGAGAGGCATTGCTGGCTGCCGCGGCGGTGACCTCGGTCGCGGGCTTGGGACGGCTGTCCGCCGTGCCCGGTTCGGCGCTGGACGGGGGTCTCGGAATCGGGCATGCGCTGCGCGCAGTGGCTCGGGACCGGTCGGTGCTGCGAGCCTGCCTGACCGATTCGACCGTGCTGGACGGCACGCTGGACCGGGTGGGATCGGATTTCGTCGACTTCGCCGTGCACGCCGCCGGTGAGCCCCGGCGCCGCGAGGACGTGCGCGAGATACTGGTGCTGCCGATCAGCGCGCTGGCCGCATTGCGGCGCGACAGCTGAGCCGCGCGGCAGAAGTCCGCGGTCGAGCCGCGCTCAGTCCGCGGTCGATCCGCCCTCAGTCGGCGGTCGAGTCGATGAAGGGGTGCTCGGCCACGAACTGTTTGGTCTGGTCATACATGCGTGAGATGTAGGACTCCAGCTGCTCACGTTCCACCCGCCACTGGCCCCGGCCTCCGATCTTGATGGCCGCGAGCTCACCTGAACGGACCAGGGCGTAGGTCTGGGATGCCGAGATATTGAGCACCTCAGCAACGTCGCTGAGGGTCAGGAATCGAGGTTGCGTCATCGTCGATCATCTCCGTCGGGCGTCTTAAGCCGACGATATCGAAGGCAAACCAGCCGGCTCGCACGCCAGTGTGGCAGTTGTTGACCAGCTGCTGGGGCACGTTGTCCACAGGATTGGCCTGGTCGCCCGGACATCCCTGCTGCCCTTCCTGCAAGATGTATCGCTATGACCGATACGTCGCTGCCACCTGCCGATCCAGCCTCGCCGGTGCCCCGCCGGCTCAACCGGCCGCGCTGGCTGGACGCCCGGCTCGTCGGTGGCGTCGTCCTGGTGCTGACGGCGGTGTTGCTCGGTGCGGTGCTGGTGTCCTCGGCTGACCGCCGGCAACCGGTCTGGTCGCTGAGTCACGACGTCGCCGCCGGCACGGTGCTGACCGGCGCCGACCTTCGCCCGGTTCGGGTGCAACTCGGCGCCGCCGCATCGCGGTATCTGAGTTCTGACGTCGCGGTCGCCGGCCGGACCGTGCATCGCTCGCTGCGGGCCGGTGAACTTCTCGCGGTGGCTGAGGTGACGGCTCCGGCGGCCGGCGTGACGGTGAGTATTCCGCTGCAGCCGGACAACGCGCCCGAGATCAACCGTGGCGACCGGATCACCCTGTGGCTCAGCACCAAGACCTGTCGCGGGGTTGTCCTGCTCAGCGGCGTGCCGGTGCAGAGTGCCGACAAGGTGAGCGGATCCGCCTTCGGCTCGAACACCGGCTCCGTGCTGGTGGTCCGGGTCTCCGCCGCGGACGCCAAGCGGGTCGTGTCGACGCTGGACCTGGAGGGCGCGGTACTGCGGGCCGGCGTGCTGTCGGCTGCGGAGCAACCCGAGCCCCCGTCCGAGGCGCTGGCAAGTTGTGCGGGGGCCCGGTGACCATTGCGGTGGTCAGTGCCGCGGACGGGGCTCCGTGGGAAGCCGCGCTGCTGGCCGAGTTGGGTCGGGGCCACGGCGCGGAGGGCATCACGGTGGTCCGGCGGTGCGTGGACCTGGTGGAACTGCTGGCGGTCGCCGGCTCGGGTCAGGCCGTCGCCGCACTGGTCGACGCGCAGCTGCGACGGCTGGACGCCGACGCCGTGGACCGGCTGGCGGCAGGCGCCGTAGCGGTGGTCGGGGTCACCGCGCCCGGCGCGGAGGCCGACCTCGAGCGCTTGCAGGATGCCGGTATCCGGTTCTTCGTGCCCTCGAACGCCGCTGCTGCCGTGTTCGCCGCGGTGATCGGAGCCGCGGTGGCCGACCGGTCGGCACCAAGCCGTGCCGGAGCCGAGAACGCCTTCGGCGATCCGGCGTTCGCGACCGGCTCGGTTGCCGGTGGCCTGCAGGACGGGCCGGGCAGCTCGGGCAGCCCCGGCTCGGACGGTCCCGGTTCGGGCAGTCCCGGGTCGGTCGACTCGGACCGGTTCGTGGGCGCTGTTGCCTCGGCCGTGGAAGCGCCGGCTGATCAGACAACGCCCCGGCCGGGAAAGGTGATCGCCGTCTGGGGTCCTACCGGCGCGCCGGGCCGCACCACCACCGCCGTCACCCTGGCCGATGAGCTGGCCAGGCTCTCGCAACGCTCGTTGCTCGTCGACGCCGATGTCTACGGCGGGGTGGTGGCCGCGATGTTCGGGCTGCTGGACGAGTCCCCGGGCCTGGTGGCGGCATGCCGGCAGGCCCAGTCCCGCCGGTTGGACGTCGAGGGACTGGCGGGCCTGTGTTGGCAGGTCAGCGACCAGCTGCGGGTGCTCACCGGCATTTCCCGTGCTGACCGCTGGCCCGAGCTGCGCAGCACAGCACTGCGCGGGGTGTTGACAGTGGCTCAGGCACTGGCCGATTACACGGTGGTCGATGTCGGCTTCGGCCTGGAGACCGATGAGGAGCTGAGCTTCGACACCCTGGCCCCTCGGCGCAACGGGGCGACGCTGGCGGTCCTGGAGGAGGCGGACCTTGTTCTCGCGGTGGGTTCGGCCGATCCGATCGGCATCCAGCGGCTGGTACGCGGGCTGGGGGAGTTACGAGCGGTCGCCATCGACACCCCGGTCTGGATCGTGCTCAACCGGGTGCGCCGCAGCGCCGTCCCCGGCAACCCCGAGGTCGAGCTCAACGCCGCGTTGCGACGCTTCGTCGGCCAGCGGAGCGCGGCTCTGCTGCCCTATGACCTGATCGGCCTGGACCAGGCCGCGACAGCCGGGCAAACGTTGGCCGAGGCGGCGCCGGCCAGTCCGCTGCGCGCGGCGGTCATAGGACTTGCCGAGTCGATCTGCGGCGCTCCGGCGTCTCGGCGGGGAAGGCGGCGCAAGTAGCGTGTACCTGCGGGCTCGCCGCGTCCACCGAGCCGCCGGCCCGCGTCCCGGCGCTCTGGCGTTGGCCAATGAAGGAGCTTTCGCGACATGGCAGACAGGCTGAACCCGCTCGACGTGTCCTTTCTGTATCTGGAAGGCCGTACGACTCCGATGCACGTGGGCGGCCTGGCGGTGTTCGAGCCGCCGTCGGAGGGCTTTGACTACGACAGGTTCGTGAACCTGATCGAGCGCCGGATCTCCCTGGTGCCCCGCTACCGGCAGAAGGTCAGATCGGTGCCCGGTCACCTGGCGAACCCGGTCTGGGTCGATGACGCCGACTTCGACCTGGGGTATCACGTCCGGCGCTCGGCACTGCCGCGGCCGGGCTCGGACGAGCAGTTGCGCGAGCTCGTCGCCCGGGTGCAGTCGCGGGCGCTGGACCGCAATCGCCCGCTGTGGGAGATGTACCTGGTCGAGGGGTTGGCCGGTGGGCGCTTCGCCGTGATCCAGAAGACCCATCACGCGATGGTCGACGGCATCAGCGCGGTGGACATCGGCCAGGTGATCCTGGACACCACGCCGGTGCCACCGGAGATCGGTGAGGATCTGTGGATGCCCCGTCCGGAGCCTGGCTCGGCCAGCCTGGTCATCGACGCGGTGACCGACCTGATCCGGCGTCCGACCGCGGTGGCCGACACGGTGCGGATCGGGATGGCAGATGCCCGCAACGTGGCCTCGCAGGTCACGGCCGCGGTCACCGGCGTGCTGTCGGCCGCCCGGGTGGTGGCCCGGCCGGCTCCGGACTCGCCGCTCAACGGCCCGACCGGCTCGCAACGCCGGTTCGCGGTTGCCCGGACGGAGCTGGAGGATTACCGGAAAGTGCGCAAGCACCGAGGCGGAACCGTCAATGACGTGGTGCTGGCCACTGTCACCGGCGCTGTCAGGGGCTGGCTGTTGTCCCGCGGCGAACCGGTGAAGCCCTCGACGACGGTGCGGGCGCTGGTCCCGGTCAGCGTCCGCGGCGACAGCGACTCCGACCAGCCCGGCAATCGGGTGTCCTCCTACCTGGTCGACCTGCCGGTCGGCGAGCCGAATCCGATGGTCCGGCTGAGCCAGGTCGGCTATGCGATGAAGGCGCACAAGGAGTCCGGCCAGTCGGTGGGCGCCGAAGCTCTGGCGGCGCTGTCCGGTTTCGCGCCGCCGACGCTGCACGCGCTCGGAGCCCGAGCCGCCAGCAGTTTCACCCGGCGGCTGTTCAACGTGGTGGTCACCAACGTGCCAGGACCGCAGTTTCCGCTGTATGCCTCGGGGGCCGAGATGCTGGAGATGTTCCCGGTCATTCCGCTGGCCGCGGGTCAGTCCGTCTCGATCGGCCTGACTTCTTACAACGGCGGGGTGTTCTTCGGCCTCAACGCCGACCGGGACGCGATGCACGACGTCGAGGTGCTCGCCTCCCTGATCGAGGAGTCGCTGGCTGAACTGGTCGCCGCGTCCAACGGCGCACGCCGTCGCTGAGGCGATGCGCCCAGGCGCGAAACTCCTTGCCTGGCGCAGGGTTCGGCAAGGATGCAGGAGGCATGACATACCTTTCCTACGGCAGACTTGTTCTCATCCGAGGCTTTGGGGAAAGGGCCAGACACGTGGCTGACAAGTCCGAACCGGTCCGCCGGGCGTTCGTGTTCGGCGGCGGTGGCGTGCTCGGGTTCGCATGGGTAGTAGGAGCGTTGACCGCCCTTCACCATGAGCTGGGAGTGGAGCCGGCTCCCGATGACCTGCTGGTCGGAACCTCGGCGGGCGCGGTCGTGGCGGGGCTGCTCGGCTGTGGAATGCCCGTCGACCGGATCCGTCGGCACCAGATCGGCATGCCGTTGCCCGAAGACCCGCCGATCAGTTGGAATTACGACTCCGACACCGGCGGCAGCCGCCCGCCTCGTCCGGTGTGGTGGCCGGGCTCGCCCCGCCTGGTGTGGGACGGCCTCCGGCGGCCCGCCAGCGTCTCGCCGGTGCTGGCACTGTCGGGTCTGCTGCCCAAGGGGCGTGGCAGCCTGCAGCCCATTCATCGGATGCTCGACAGCATGCTCGCCGAGACTCTCGGTGACGGGAACTGGCCGCAGCGGACCTGGATCGTGGCCACCGACTACTCCACCGGCCGTCGTACGGTGTTCGGCCACGATGACGAGCCGGCCGCCGGATTGGCCGACGCGGTCTGCGCCTCGTGCGCGATACCGGCCTGGTACACGCCGGTGCAGATCAACTCGCGCGCCTACATCGACGGCGGGACGGTGTCCAACGCCTCGGTGGACCTGCTCGCCGATCAGGATCTGGACGAGGTGTACGTGCTGGCGCCGATGGCCGCTGTGGAATCGGACAATCCCCGCTCGCCGGTGGCCAGGATCGAGCGGCGGGTCCGGCGCTCGATCACCCGAGGCATCGGCCACGACATCGCGGTGCTGCGCGAAGCCGGCACCCAGGTCACGCTGTTGACCCCCGGGCCGGAGGATCTGGCGGCGATGGGCGGCAATCTGATGAACCCGCGGCACCGGACGGCTGTGCTGCACACCTCGATGCGGACATCGGCCAACGCCCTTCGAGAGCAGCAGCGCCAGCAAGGTTTCACCCTCCCGGAGGCGGGCACCGCGTGAGGGTCTACCTGCCGGCCACCTCGACGGTGCTGGAAGGCCTGGCCAGTTCCGGCGTGCTGGGGCCGGCTCCGTTGACGGCCTTCGCTGTGACCCCCGGCCTGCGCGAGTACTACCTCGACGATGACATCGAGGCGTTGGAGTACGCGGCCGCCGCCGAGGCCGCCAGGGCGGCGTTACGGTTGATCGCGGCGGATCCGTCGGCCGCCAAGCGCCGACTGGTGATCTCAGCGGATGTCCCCGACGCCTCGGTCTCGGTGCGCGACGACCTGGATCGGGGCGTGGTGCGGGTGGCCGTTGAGGTCCCGCTCGCCTGGTGCGCCTCGGTGCATGCCGATGACAGCGAGGCCGAGGCCACGGTGGCCATTGCCGCCGAGCAGATCGACGCCGCGGACCTGGGCGACCCCGCGGCCGAAGAAGCGATCGACGACGCCGAAGGCTTCGAGCTTTCCTGGTACGCCACCCAGGAGATCGCGGAGCTGCTGGCAGAACTGCGCTGATCACGGCGCTCCTCGCGACCTGCGCGCCCAAGCGTCTTGCCGTGGTCATATCGCGACCTGAAGGGCAAGGCCGTCGGGTGCTGTCACGCGAGTGGCGTCGGTGACCAGCAGGCCACGGCCGGGCACCGGCGCCAGCCGGTGCGGACCGGCCCGGACGCCGAGAAGCTCCCCGTCGGCAGGGCTCGGCTGCAGCAGCAGGCCGGTCCGGTGACGGCGCACTACTACGGCGGGTCCGCGAAAGCTCATCGCGACGTCCTCCGAACGCGCGGCCGCGATCACCGCGGCGCGGTGACTGGTGGCCACCTCGGTCAAGAAGCTTCCGCTGGCGGTGTCGTTGAACCGCTCCGCGTCGTCGACCAGCACTAATTGCCCGGTGAAAGCAGCACAAACTCCATCGGCTCCCGGCGGCGAATCCGGCGTGAGCACGGAAATGCCCCGCCGGTTCGCCCAGGCCGCCAGTGGTGATCGAGGTGGAGCGGCGACCAGCATGTCCAACCCCGCCGCCCACGCCTGCCGGGCGATCACCACGGCGGTGGTGCTGCGCCCGCTCAGCGGTGGGCCGGCGATCAGGAATCTGGTGTGTTCGTCGAACAGTTCGGCCCAGACTTCTCGGGCGTCATCACCACCGACACCGAGAAGGCAGCCACCGGGTCGTCCGGCCACGTGCTCCCGATCCAGGTGGTGAGAGCGCTCGACGCGATTCGACGCGGCCGTCAGGTCGGCCTGGCGCACCGACGCGGGCAAGCTCCTGATCCTGATGGCAGGGCCGGCCGCGGTCACCGGGCCTGCCTGGCTGAGCTGTCGCACGACGGCTTGCTGCGCCCCCGGTCCGGAATCCGCGGTGAGCAGGGCCAACTGGACTTCCAGCCCGTCGTCGGCGCTCACCGCCCGACCGGGTTCGAAGCTGGCGGGAAGGCTGGCCAGGCTCAGTCCGGCGCTTGCATAGTCACCGCGGTCGATGAGGGCGAGCAACAGCTTGCGGCTCAGCACCGGAGCGACCCGCAGGCCCAGCATCGCCCTGTCGCCGGCGATGAGCACCGTGATGCCGACGGCGGCCCCGTCGCGGGACAAGCGAAGCAGCGCCTCCACGGAACGGCCGGCGTCGTAGTCGTCACTCAGCGCGGTGAAGCCCTCCCAGCCGTCGAGGGCGACCACCATCACCGGCAGCGGCGTGCCGCTCAGATGCGCCTCCGCCAGAGTGCTGACGCCAAGGCCTGCCAGCAGGCGTTGCCTGGCGCCGAGTTCCTCGACCAGCCTGGCGCTCAGCCGCGCGACTGCCCTCGGGTCGTCACGGGTCACCACCGCTCCGCAATGCGGCAGCCGCTGGAAATGGCGAAAGCTCTGGCCTGAGCAGTCCAGGACGTAAAGGTGGAGCTGAGCCGCGTCCAGTTGTTCGCAGGCTTGCCCGAGAAAGGTGTGCAGCGCGCTGGTGCGGCCCGATCTGGGGCTACCGATGAACCCGATCGACCCGCCGTTGATCAGATTATGAGCGGCCGGGCATTGCCGCTGCCGGCCAGGATCATCGACCAACCCGAACCGGATCTCGAAGGGCGCTGCCCGATTCTGGCCCAGGTCAGCGGTCCTCAGGCGGGTCGGCAGCGGCGGCAACCACGGCCGTTGCGGCAGCGGGCGCTTCAATTCGCGCACTGCCTCAAGCATCGCCGCGCGCAACAGACCATGCTCATCGGCTGATTCGGTGACCGCGACGGTGGGCTCGCTCACCCGGTTCCAGGCATCCAGCGTCGCGATGGTGATGGTTGGCGGCGGGACAGGGCGTCGCCCGGTTCGGGCTGTTTGAAATTCGACCAACCCGTCGGCCAGCTGGGCGAAGCCCCGACCGGGCCGGTTCTTGGAGATGTGTCGCGCGGCATCGCTGCCGATCACGTCGTGTGACTCTGCCGCGTCGGTGACCCGAAGCGCTATGCGCAGCGAGATGTTGGCCTTGATCTGGGGTGAGACCACGCCCGCTGGTCGCTGAGTGGCCAGCACCAGGTGCAGACCGAGGGAGCGGCCTCGTTGCGCGATGCCGATCAGCCCGGAGAGGAAGTGCGGCAGTTCCTCGGCCAGGTAGGCGAACTCGTCCACCACCAGCACCAGCCTGGGCAGCCTTTGGCTTTCGTGACGTGCTGATCGGCGGTACTCGTCCAGTTCGGCGACGCCCGCCTCGGCGAAGGCGATCTCGCGGCGGCGGATCTCGGCGTCCAGGGATATCAGCGCCCTGCTGGTGAGATGTCCGTCCAGGTCGGTCACCAGCCCGAGGGTGTGCGGAAAGCCGGCGCACTCGGCGAAAGCGGCCCCGCCCTTGTAGTCGATCAACACGAAGGCCACATCGTCGGGCGCGTGCCGGGTCGCCAGGCCCGTCACCATGCTTCGCAACAGTTCGGACTTGCCGGATCCGGTGGAACCGGCGATGAGCAGGTGCGGCCCGTCCCGGAGAAGGTCAATTTCCACCGGTCCCGTCGTGGCCATTCCGATCGGGGTGGCGGCCGGCCCCGGCGCCGACCATCGCCGCGACAACGATCTCGCGGTGATCCTGTCGCCCTCCAGCAGGTCTGCCAGCCAGACCTCGGTGGGCAACTCCGCCGTGCCGGTGGACTCAGCGTCACGCAGTGGGGCCAGCGAACGTGCCAGCCGCTCCGCCCACCGCGTCGACACCCGGTCAGTGGCCGCCCGCAAGGCTTGCCGGCCAGCCTGGCAGAGCTCCAGCATCGAGCCGGTCTCGGATGTGAGCACGGCGGTCGACCGGCACGACGGTGGCAGCAACCGGGATTCCTGATCGACGCAGACTGCGCTCACGCCCACCGCCGGGCCGTGCTCCAGCACCAGCTGGAGGCCGTCGAGCGCGGCCAGCGCGCTTGCCCGGTCGATCAGCACGACGATCCGCGGGCCCGACCAGATGGCTCCGGCGCGCTCGGCTCGCCGATCAGCGATGACCTCCAACAAGTTGCTCAGCAACAGCCGGTGCCGGTCCGGCTCGGTCGCGACGGCCTGCACCATCGCGCCCGCCCATCTGAGCCATCGCCAGTCGGCGATCTCGCCGTCGAGCAGCGCGACCACCGTGAGATCGCGCGGCGAGTGCAGGGCCAGCAGTTGCCCCATCACCCAGCGTGCCGAACCTCGCGCCAAGGGCAGGGGGCCGGCGAGTCCGAGCGTGCCGTCCAGCAGTGACACGGTGGCCGGCACGCCAGCGATCACCTCAGCGGGCAGCGCGCGCCCCGACCTGGTCGCCGGGGTGTCGGCAGCTTGATCGGCCAGGCCCAGGCGAACAGCGAGAAAACCGGGCTCGGTCGCCCGGCGCTCCCACAACCGGCAGTCCGGAACGGCCGCTGCCTGCAGCACCGTGGCCGCGTCGGCGAATTCTCGGTGACGCCTGGATTTCTCCGCCGCCAACCGCGCCTCGAACCGAGCCTGGGCGGCCGCTTCTGCTTGAGCGCGCGCCCGACCGGCCTTGTCGCGGCTTCGACGCCATTCCCGGCGGTCAACGGTGGCTCCGGCCAGCATGGTCAGCGGGCTCAGGAGCGCGAAGAGGAGGAATTGGTTGTTGCGCATCAGGACTGCGAAGCTGACGCCGAGCACCGCGGGCGTCAACGCGGTGACCCATTGCAGCCGTGGCCGCCCGGTGGTCACCGGTTCGGCGGGAAACTCGACGGGTTCACGATCCAGCGGCTCGGCGATATGGGGCGGCCGGTGCACCAGCAGTCCGCCGTGGCCATCGGCGGTGACAGCAGCGGGAGGCTCGCTCGCGGCGAGCACGCACAACAGCGAGTTGCCCACCCGGAGCACCGCGCCCAGCTCGACAGCGCAAGGCTCGTTCGTGATCGCGGTGCCGTTCAGCCAGGTGCCATTGGTGGAATCCAGGTCGCGCACCGAGATGCCTCGAAGATCGACGCAGAGCTCGGCATGCCGACGTGAGACGTCCGGGTCCTCAAGCGCCAGGTCAGCGGCTCGGGTGCGTCCGATGAGGTGACGGCCACGGGGTAGGGCGATCACGTGGCCGCTGTCGGGGCCGCCGACGACGCGAAGCTGGAGTGCCGAGCCAGCCGACGACGATCGGATTCCACTGCCGCCCAAGGTGATCACACACCCCGAACGCAGGCCAGGACCGCCCAGCAGGGCGGCGGGCTGAAGCGGTCCGCCGCCGCTGCTGGTCATGGAGCAAGCCGCGGGATCTTCCATCAGCCCGCCGAAAAGCGGGACCAGCTGCTCGACCGTGGTTCCGCCGGGGGCGCGGACCTCGATGTCACGTTCGCGATCTCCGGCCCGGAGCGTCAGTTTCACCCGCATGCCGGCAGTGTCGCCGATTTCCCGGGCCGATTGCCGGCCGGCCAAGGCAGTTGTGGATAACGAAGAGTTATCCACAGCGAGGGTCCTCATCCTCTTCTGACGCCCCGCAAGTGCATACGGTGGGGGCCGCTTGACCACCACCGGCCGGGCATGAGGAGAGGACCGCGGCACATGACGGGATTGAAAGTCTCACCCCAGCAACTCACCGCTCTCGGCGGCAGTTGCAATCGGACCGCCACGGATATCCGCGGTCAGCAGGTCAGCCTGAAAGGCCAGCTGACGCCGCTGTTCGGCGCTGACTGGTCGGGTGCGGCCGCCACCCAGTTCGCGGCCCTGTACGAGCAGTTCAACAAGAACGCCGAAGGCCTGACGGCGGCCCTGGAAGGAATCGGCACCCTGCTCAGCCATGCCGGCCAGAGCTACGCGGCGGTGGAACAGCAGATCGCCGCCTCCTTCCGGGGGTGATCCGGTCACGGGGGTGATCGGAGGAGAAGCCGGCCAGGCGATAACGTCCAGGGGTGACTGGCGCGCCCTCGGACATCCTGCACTTGGTCGAAGCGGCCTACCGGCAGCACTTCGAAACCGTTCCGGCCCGGGCCTCGGTGTCCTTTCTCGGGCTGGATCCGATCGAGATCCTGCGCTATCCCGACGGTCACCAGGATCACTACCTCAGCCTCGGCATGTCCCGTTACCCGATGGCCGACCCGGGCGAGATCGTGATCGCGGCGCACAGCGCTCCGCGGGCCGAACTGCTGCTGTCGGCGGCGGGCCGTCCGGACCTGTTGTGGCGCAGGCTGGCGGTGCTGGCCGCGGCGCCGGCGGTGGAAGGCGCGGTGTACCAGGTGGGCAACAGGATCGACCTGGGCGAGCCGCTCTGCCCCGGTTCCCGTTGCACCGGTGGGGTGCTGACCACCTCCGGGCTGCAGCCGATCACAGTCCCCGATGCGGCAGCCGTGCAGATTCTGCGGGTGCTTCCGGCGACCCAGACAGAGCTCGCCTGGGCACGGGTTCACGGCAGCGAGCAACTTCAGCAGCGCTGGCTGGCTGCTGGGACCGACCTGGCCGATCTGACCCGCGACCCGGTCCAGCTGAGCTGACGCCCAGCCGGGGTGAGCGGGTGACCCATGGCACGTCGCCCTGCGCGCCTGTCAGCTGGCGGTGTCCGGCACGATAGCCGCAAGCAAGCCGATCCGAGGAGGTAGCCGTGCAGTTCGGTCGTAGCTATGAGGAATTCGAGATCGGAGCGACCTACAAGCACTGGCCCGGCAAGACCATCACCGAAGCCGATGACCACCTCTTCTGTCTCATCACCATGAACCACCATCCACTGCACCTGGACGCCAATTACGCGGAGAACACCACCCAGTTCGGAAAGAATGTGGTGGTCGGCAACCTCATCTACTCGGTGCTGCTGGGCCAGTCGGTGCCTGACGTCTCGGGCAAGGCCATCGCGAACCTGGAGATCGAGTCGCTGCGCCACGTGGCCCCGACGTTCCACGGCGACACCATCTACGGCGAGACGCTGGTGCTCGACAAGTGGGAGTCCACGTCCAAGGACGACCGGGGCGTGGTCTACGTCGAGACCAAGGGCTACAAGCAGGACGGCACGGTGGTCTGCTTGTTCCGGCGCAAAGTCATGGTCCCCAAGCAGAATTACCTCGACGCGCGCGGCGGGGAACAGCCCGGCCGGCCGACGCCGAGCAGTTGAAAATGCTAAGCCGGCAGCAGTCGCCAACCGGCCAGGGCATCGAGCAGGCCTGCTGCCAGCGGTAGCTCGGTCATACCGGCCAGATCGAACCATCCCGCCGCGGCGGCGTCATCACCGGCTTGCAGCGTGCCGCCCACAACTCGACAGAGAAAATCGTCGATCTCGTACTCACCACCACCGGGAGCCGGCCGGTGCACCCGGCCCGCCCAGCGGATGACCTCGACGCAGAGGCCGGTCTCCTCACCCACTTCGCGCACGCACGTGGCCTCGGGCCGTTCCTCCGGCTCGCACTTGCCGCCGGGCACCGACCAGGTCAGGGCGGCGGGTGGCTTGGATCGCAGAACCAACAGCAGCCTGCGCCGCTCGTCGAAGACGATGCCGCCAGCGGCTGGGATGGGCATGAACCACAGTCTGCCAACATTGACGCGGCGCGGCCTTCGGTGCACCTTGAGCAGATGGGTTTCTCCTGGTGCCCCCGTTGTGGCAACGATCTGGTGGCCCCGACCGAATATGACAAGGCCTGGCGATGCTCGCGGCACGGGCAAACGTTGCCGCTGACCATTCTCGCCAGGCTGGACGCGCCGGCGATCCGCCACCTCTGCGACCACGCGAAGGTGCCGGTCTGGCTGCCGGACCCCATGCCGGTGGGCTGGACGCTGGCGGGTCTGGCCACTGTCGGCGACGTGCCCGACGGGTACCGGGCCACCGTGGTCTCGTTGCGTGGTCCAGCGCCGCTGGGCGGGAGCGGTGAATGGCTGATCGTGGCGGAGGAGCCGGGGGTCGGGCTCGGAGCAAGCTATGCCGGCGCCGAGATGATGGCGACACCGCCGATCTCGACCGAGTTGCCCCTTGCCAAGGTGCACGCGTTGGGCCACCCGACCCCGCTCTGGCCGATCCAGGACTCCCTCGCCGACCGCAGTGCCTACGTGGGGGAGGCCGCCGGGGTGTGGCTGTGGCTGATCAGCTTTCCCGCCGACGCCGGTTACGCGCTGCTGGAGGATCTGGCAGTGACGGACCTGCGTGAACACCAGCTGCCGATCCTGGAAGTGGGCGAGCTCTCACTGCGCCTCCGGCCGGGGCACTGACACCCACCCCGCCAGCCGGCCGGGAGCGCCTCCCACCCAAACCCCGGGGTGTCCGGTAGACAGGTCTCGACCTGTGGTTGAGATCAACCGCGTCGACGGGCATCGAGGAGTCAAGCGTGGTCAAGAAGCTCGGCGTGTTGCTCCTCATCGCGTTCCTGATCTTCTTCGTGGTCAACTCACCCGCCGACGCCGCCGCACTGGTGAAGAACATCCAGCAAGTGCTCGCCGACGGGTTCGAGAGCATCGCCGAGTTCATCCGAAGCTTCTAGGGACCACTCCAGCGGCATAGGCCATGAAAGACCACGGCAAGTACCTGATCCCGTCGGAGCGGTCCGTCGTGGTCACCCGGCGGCACTGGGCGAGCCTGACCAAGGTCGGCGCCAGCTGCGGGGCGGTCTTCCTGGTGTCCCTGCTGATCGTGACGTACCTCGGCGACGAGCAGTTCTTCGCCGTCATCGGAGTGCTGGGGCTGCTCGGCTCCCTGGGATGGTTCGGCTTCGCGTGGTGGTTCTGGATCACCGAGGAATTCGTCATCACCGACAAGCGGGTCCTCATCGTCAGCGGCGTGATCACCCGGCGGGTCGCCATCATGCCCCTGACGAAGGTCACCGATCTGACCTATGAACGTTCGGTGCTGGGGCGGCTGCTCGGCTACGGGGTCTTCGTCATGGAATCAGCCGGTCAGCACCAGG